>DASRBM010000001.1:0-2965 GCA_035653635.1 Acidimicrobiales bacterium
CCACCGAGACGGATCTCCACAACGTGGCCGTCCTCGGAGGCCAACTCGACCAGGCCGCAGCCGTGCTGCCGGCGCTCGCCGACATGCAGCTGAGCGGGCCCACGTCGCTCACCTACACCACGCCGCCTCTGGTCGCGCCGCTCGAGACCGTCGGGCCCGGTGCGCTCGACGTCTCCCTGTCGTCGAGCGACCCCTACACCGACGTCTATGCCGTGGTGGCCGACGTGTGGCCGGACGGGACCGCCTATCCGGTGGCGACCGGCGCGCTGCGGACGCTGTATCCCGACGTCGACCAGACGCGATCGCTCACCGACGCCCAGGGACGGGTGGTCGATCCCTACAACCTGTACGACACCGCCCGTCCGGCTCTGCCAGGTACGACACGCGAGTACCAGGTGGAGATCCTGCCGATGGGCAACACCTTCGGGGTGGGCCACCGGATCCGGCTCTATCTCCTCGGCTCGCCCCTCGACCAGATGGGGGCGCCGCCCGGGGTGAACGCCGTCAGCTTGGGCGGACCGACCCCGTCGACGTTGCTGCTGCCATCGGTGAACGGACCCCCGCGCTTCGCAGGCTGACGCGCTGCACCGTGCGACGATGACGGGGTGCGGATGCTCCTGCCCGAGCCGTCGGACGACGTCGACCTCGTCACCGCCTATGCCCCGACCGACCACGGCAGCGGCCGGCCCTTCGTCCGCTGCAACATGATCTCCACCCTCGACGGTGCCGTCACCGTCGCCGGGCGCTCCGGCATGCTCGGCGGGCCGGCCGACCGGAGGGTGTTCCAGGTGCTGCGGTCGTTGGCCGACGTGATCCTCGTCGGCGCCGGGACCGTGCGGGCCGAGGCCTACGGGCCGGCGCGTCTCGATGAGGAGGCGCAGCAGCGGCGGAACGAGCAGGGAAGAGCGCCGGTGCCGCCCATCGCCGTGGTCACCCGTTCGGGGAATCTCGACTGGGCGTCGCCGTTCTTCACCGAAGCACGGGCACGGCCGATCGTCTTCTCGAGCGACGAGGCCGACGAGGGCACGCGCCGACGGGCGGCGGAGGTGGCGGAATTCGTGGTGGCCGGTGACCGCCGTGTCGACCCTGCGCGCGCGCTCGACCACCTCCGCGCCAAGGGTTTCCGTTCGGTCCTGCTCGAAGGGGGGCCGGGGCTCAACGCCGATGTCGTCGACGCCGGACTGCTCGACGAGCTGTGCCTCACCGTCGCGCCCCGGCTCGTCGCCGGCTCCGGGCCCCGCGTCCTTTCGGGGCCGGAGCTGGCACTGCCGGTGGAGCTCCGCTGCGTGCACCTGCTCGAGGAGGACGGCTATCTGTTCGGCCGGTTCGCGCTGGCGGGGAACCCCGCCGACTGACGACCGCCGGAGCGGTTTGCCCTCCGCGCGCGGGAGCGGTTCACGACAGGAGCGCGGCGAGCTTTCCTAGCACGTCGTCCCATCCACCCCGGACCTGGCCGGCCGCCTCGGGCATGGCGTCGGCCAGGGCGTCGAGCCGCTCGTGGACGAGGGTGAGGGCGGTGGCGCCATCGGCGGTGGGCGCGAGGGTCACGGTCAGCACCGAGTCATAGGCGGGGCCCTGTCGGCGCTCGGGTCCGACGAACCCCCAGAGGAAGGCGATGCGCCGGTTGGGCTCGAGCGCGGTCACCTGGCAGTCGAATCCTCCGAGCTCCACCCCGTGCTCGGCGTGCCAGATGCGGTAGGCCCCGCCCAAGCGCTCGTCGACCTCCACGCGCGACACGGTGAAGGTGCCGGGGTTCATCCAGCGCACGATGAGCTCCGGATCGAGCCAGGCTCGGTAGACCTGCTCCACCGGTGCGGGGATCGTCCGTTCGAGGCGGACGGCAGAGGGGACGTCGGTCACGGGCATCACTGCTCCTTCTCCTTCGGGCGTGCGGTGGCACGAATGAGCGTGTCGAGGGCGTCGAGGCGCTCGCTCCAGTGCCGCTCGTAGAAGGCGAGCCACTCACGGGCGCTGGTGAGCGGCGCCGCCTCGAGGCGGCAGATGTGGCGTCGGCCGTCCACCGTGCGTTGGAGCAGTCCCGCCCGCTCCAGGACCTGCACGTGCTTGGCCGCGGCAGCGAGCGACATGTCGAGTGGCGCCGCCAGCTGGCCGACGGTGAGCGGACCGGAGGACAGCCGGGCCAGCATGTCGCGCCGGGCGCCGCTGGCGAGGGCGTGGAAGACGGCGTCCATGTCGGCGAGATCCTCAACCATATGGTTGAGGATACCGCCGTGGGACCCGAATGTCAACCAGGTGGTTGACTATGTCGCCGGACGACGCTCCCCCGTAGTGTCCTGCGCATGCGACTCGGGATCTGGTTGACGGCCAACGAACTGCAGGGATTCGTCGACGAGGCGTGGCAGGCGCGCGAGCTCGGCTTCCGCTCGGTGTGGTCGGGCCAGATCTTCTCCCTCGACACCCTCACCGCCATGGCGGTGGCCGGCCGTGAGGTGCCCGGTCTCGAATGGGGCACCGCCGTCGTGCCGACCTATCCCCGGCACCCGGTGGCGCTGGCGATGCAGGCGCTCACCACCAATGCGGCCGTCGGCGGGGGCCTCACGCTCGGCATCGGGCCCTCCCACCAGATCGTCATCGAGACCTTGCACGGCCTCGACTACAGCCGCCCTGCTTCGCACACCGAGGAGTACCTCTGCGCTCTGGTGCCGCTCCTCGAGACGGGCGCGGTGTCGACGACCGGCGAGCAGGTCACCGCCCACATGACCCTCACCGAACCGCACGCGCTCGGCGTGCCGGTTCTTCTGGCCGCCCTGGCGCCGCGCATGTTGCGTCTGGCGGGGACGCTGGCATCGGGGACGGTGACGTGGATGACCGGACCGAAGACGATCGAGTCGCACGTGGCTCCCTCGGTGCGGGCGGCGGCCGAAGCCGCCGGCCGGTCTGCGCCGCGGGTCGTGATGGCCCTGCCCGTGGCGGTCACCGACGACGCACCGGCGGCCCGCGCCAG
>DASRBM010000002.1:0-3002 GCA_035653635.1 Acidimicrobiales bacterium
ACAGCGCTTGCGCACGGGATCGCAAAGGCCCTCCCGGCAGGGCCGCTGCTACCATCGATCGCCGTGACTGCGCCGGCGGAAGGGCCACGTGGCGGCGCCGTCCCTGGGGGTTCCGGGTCCGACGCGGACCGGGTTTCCGACCCACGTCCCGTCGCTCCTGGCGGGGCCGACGCGGCAGAGGCGTTGACGGCCGAGTTGCAGGCGGCCTTCGCACGACACCAGCCCCAGGGCAGCCTCCGCTGGAACTTCCTCGACGCCTACATGCGCCTCGAACACGGTTTCGGCACGCCGGCACCGTCGAACATGCCGCCCTCCGCCTCGACCGCGGCCCCCGCCGGACGGGCGCTCCGCCTCCGCCGTTTCGCCCGGCGGGTGCTGGGGTTGCCACCGGTGGACCTGGCCGACGACGTCGTTCGGAACGTGCCCCGCCTGGTCGAGGCCATGGCCGGCGTGGTGGAGGCGTTCCGCTTCCTTTCGGCGCGCGTGGAGACCATGGAGGCGACGCTCGCCCGGGTGGCCACGCCGCTCCCGGACATGGCGCGTCTCGTGCCGTCGCCCGATCTGGCGCCCTGGGTCGACGCCGTCGTCTCGGTGGTGTCGGCGGAGCGTGCGGCGCGAGATGTCGTCCATACCGAGTGCGGCCAGGGCGCGTTGTTAGAGGGGCTCTCTCGCGCCGGCGTTCCGGCATGGGGCGCCGACCCCCGCGGCGAGGAAGCGGCGCTCGCCATCGAAGCCGGGCACCGGGCCAAGGTCGAGGAAGCGGCGGAAGCGCTGGCCCAGACCCCGCCGGCGTCGCTCGGTGCCGTCGTGCTGTCGGGCGTGGTCGACCGGCTCGACGTGGCCGGTCTCGTGGCTCTCGTCGGCCTCGCCGGGGACTGCCTCCACGACGGCGGTGTGCTCGTCGTCCTGGCTCGGCGCGTCTCGACGGGAGCCGGCACCGGCGGTGGCGACGCCGTCAAGAGCCCTGCCGAGCCCGGTTGGAGCGGCCTGCTCCCGGGACGACCGCTCGGGGTGCACGACTGGACCACGCTCCTCGAGCAGTCGGGCTTCGCCGTGGAGCCGCTCAAGCCGAGTGGCACCCTCACCGCCACCGCTCCGGCATTCGGTCTCGTCGCGCGGTGGACGCGATGAGCGCCGTCCACCAGTTCGTGCCGATGCTGCACGAAGCGGACGCCGTCGGGCAGCACACCCAGTGCCTGCAGGATCTGCTGCGCGCCGCGGGGTTCGAGTCCGAGATCTACGTCGAGCGAGACGACCCCGGTACGGCCGGCAGAACCCGGTCGGCGGATGCCTACCGCGCCCGTCCCGACGACGTGCTCGTGTACCAGCTTGCCACGGCGTCCGACATGGTGCCGTGGCTGCTCGAGCAGCCGGGCAGGATCGTCGTCAACTACCACAACGTGACGCCGCCCGCCCTCATGGCCGCATGGGACAACAGCCTGGCCCGCCTGCACGTGCGGGCTGCCGGCGAGCTGGCGGCACTGGCGACCCGGGCGGTGCTCGGCATCGCCGTATCGGAGGTCAACCGGGCCGACCTGCACCAGGCCGGCTTCGCCGCCACCGAAGTGGTCCCGCCGCTCGTGCCGCTCGTCACCGACGGATCCGCTCGTACGAGCGGCTCCGTGGCCGCGCCTGCGCACTCGGGCCGGCGTCAGGGAGGGCGGTGGCTGGTCGTCGGACGCCTCGCCCCCAACAAGGCGGTGGAAGACACCATGGCGGCACTGTTCGTGTATCGCCGTCGCCACGACCCCGGGGCCACGCTTCTCGTCGTCGGCCGCCCCGCCTTGGCCGCCTACGCCGATGCGCTGCACGCGTACCGCGTGGAGCTGGGCCTGACGTCCGCTGTCACCTTCGCCGGACGCGTCGACGAGGACCGCCTGCGCGACGCCTACCGCTCGGCGGACGTGTTGGTGGTGACGTCGGAGCACGAGGGCTTCTGCCTGCCGCTCGTCGAAGCGATGTCCCATGGTCTGCCGGTGGTGGCCTACGGCGCGCCCGGTGTGCGCGAGGTGCTCGGCGACGCCGGAGTGCTGCTCGACACGAAGGACCCGCACCGACTGGCGGACGCCGTGCACGGTGTCCTCACCGACCCCGATCGTCGGGCCGAATTGGTGGCGGCGGGTTCCCGCCGCCTGGCTGCGCTGCACCTCGACACGGCGGGGGAGCGCATAGTGGACGTCCTGCGCAAGGTGGCATCCGACCCGGCCTGAGCCGACGTCAGGCCGTCGGCGGGGCCTCCGGGTCGTCCGGGGTCTCAGGGGTCTCCGGGTCGTCCGGGGTCTCCAGGTTGTCGAGCCCGTCCGAGATCCCGGTTCCGTCCTCCTGGAGGGTCTGGAGGCCGGCGGCCACGGCACTCCTCTTCGGCAGGTCGCCGACCAGGACGCCACTCCCCGCCGTGGTCACGACGGCGAAGGTCCGGGACCGGGCATGAACCTCGACCGACCGGATGTGGGCGAGCGGCACCCGAGCGGGCTCCTGGCCGGGCTCGAGCGCGTAGAGGGCGCGGTCGCTCAGCGCCCACCACCCGCCGAGTCGCAGGGGCTCCACCGCGCCGAAGGCCTCGCCGGGTTCGAGCAGCCTCGACAAGCGCTTGATCGCTCGGCGTCGCCCCCATCCCATCGTGGCCTGCCCCCCGGTCCCGGTCGGCTCCATACTTACCTGCCGACCGGCTAGTTGCGCCAACGGTAGCCTGTCCACTGAGGGGGAGGTGGCGCGTGCCGAGAGGAAGCCGGATCGGGACCCGCGAGGAGATCCTGTCGACGGCGCTCGAGCTCTTCCTCGTCCAGGGCTACGACGCCACGTCGCTGCGCGAGATCGCCGAACGGCTCGACATCACGAAGGCGGCGCTCTACTACCACTTCCCGGCAAAGGAGCAACTCGTCATCGAGCTCTGCCGGGACTTCCTCGACAGCCTGTCCGAGCTGGTCGTGGCGGCTCGTGCGCAGCGGGCCGAGGGGAAGGAACTGTGCCGGGCCGAGATGCTCGCCGCCTATCTCGACCTG
>DASRBM010000003.1:0-12481 GCA_035653635.1 Acidimicrobiales bacterium
CGCCGTCACCGGGATCATCCTCCTCACCACGTGGGGCGGCACCGAGTACCCGTGGCTGTCGGGCCAGATCATCGGCACCGGCGTAGCCTCGGTGGCCCTCCTCGTGATCTTCGTCTTCGTCGAGCGCCGGGCCGCCGAACCGCTCATGCCTCTCGAGCTCTTCACCAACCGGGTGTTCGATGTGTCGAGCGCGGTCGGCTTCATCGTCGGGTTCGCCATGTTCGGCGCCATCATCTATCTGCCGCTGTACCTGCAGACCGTCCACGGCGCCAGTCCCACCACGTCGGGTCTGCAGATGCTCCCCGTCGTCGCCGGCATGCTCGTGACCTTCATCGCGAGCGGACAGCTGGTCTCGCGGCTCGGGCGGTACAAGGTCTTCCCCATTGCCGGCACCGCCGTCATGGCGGTGGGCTTCTACCTGCTGTCGCTCATGACGCCCTCGACGACGCTCCTCGTCACCTCGCTCGACATGTTCGTGACCGGTCTCGGCGTCGGCATGGTCATGCAGGTGCTCGTGGTGGCGGTCCAGAACGCGGTGCCGTATGAGTTCCTCGGGACCGCCACGTCCGCCGCCACCTTCTTCCGTTCCATAGGCGGATCGTTCGGTGTCGCCCTCTTCGGCGCCATCTTCAACAGCCGGCTCTTCTCCGAATTGCCGCACTACCTGCCGTCCTCGGCCCTGCACGCCATCCGAGGGCACAACATCTCGTCCAACCCGGCGCAGCTGAACGCCCTGCCGCCGCCGGTGCACCACGGATTCGTGGAGGCCTTCAGCCACTCCCTCGGCACGGTGTTCCTGGTGGGGGCGCCGTGCTGCGTGGCGGCCTTCGCCCTGAGCTGGCTGTTGCGCGAGGTTCCTCTCCGGGAGACCGCCTTCGTCACCGCTGAAGCGCCGGTCGCAGCGGCCGGCGGCCAGACCGCCGACATCTGACCCGATCTCTCGGCCCCGTGTCGGCGGTCCGGCCTGCACCGGGCGGTGCGCGGGTTGCCCGACCGCTCCGCTGGGCAGGCAATTGGCGTGGAACGAGACACGGTCAAGCACGATGCGCGCCTCGACGAGGAGCTCAAGCACGAGACCCGTCCGCTCGTCGCCGGCGCGCCGGTGGAAGGGCACACACGCGACGAACGGCTCCAGGAGGCGGGTACCGACGACGAACCGGTCATGGACCCCTCGTCGCGTCCCGGGCCCACGAGCGAGGGAGAGCTCACCCGGGAGGAGGCGTCCATCCGCGAGCGTCTGGCCCAGGAACTGCGCAATGCGCCGTTCCCCACCGACCGCAGCGGGCTCATGCAGGCGATCGGCCAGGCCGACGGGCGCGGGGACTTCGCCGCGCGGCTCCGCATGCTGCCCGGCGACCGGCAGTTCGCCGACGTGCACCAGGTGCTCACCGCCCTGGCGGGCATGGCCACCGAGCGCCCAGCCTGAGCCGCCCCCCGGAGAGAGCTCTACGGCAGCAGCTGCGGCGCTCCCGCCGGCTCGAAGGTCATGTTCCCGCTGTCGGTGAACGACGTCTCGGTGCTCGACAGGCAGTTCCCGCTCGTGGTCGAGATGGAGTCGAGGGCGACGAACGCCTGTGAACCGAGCGACCCGATGAGCAGGTCGCCGAGGAGCAACCCGAGGCGCTGGTAACTGCCGGTGAACACGATCGGGTCGCCCTCGACGGTGAGTGTCAGGCGGATGCTCCCGTTCCCCGTGTCGAGCACGCACGTTCCTCCGCCGGCGAGCGACGCCAGCCCGACGCCGTAGGTGCCGTTGAAGCCGATGGGCCCGCTCGCCGTCTGCACGCCCGCCGCCGTCTGCACCTGACAGGTCGCCTGGTTCGGGGGAAGGGAGTAGAGACGACCGGTGCTGCCGTGGAGGCTGTAGCCGGGCGTGGCCGACATGAGCACGCTGAAGCGGCACGCGACGAGCGACGGCGCAGTTGCCGTAGCCGTGACGTGGGCGGCCTTCGGTCGGGCGCCGGCCGCAGTGGCAAAGGCCAGAGGCACCACCGTCGAGGCCAGTGCGCTCACGAGCGCGATCCGGGCGATACGGGAAGTGGGGGGCTTCACGCCGGCCACGATAGACAGGTTCGACTACCCCTCGCCCCAGACCCCTGCCCCGGAACGTTCCGACCAGCTACAACAGCATTGACCTGGGCAAATGGCGCCCCGTCCGCCCTCCGGGCGATGCCCTCAGGGGGGTGACGCAACGGTAATGTCGCCTCCCGTGGCCGATGGGGGCGTCGCAGCGGAGCATGCCCCCACGCGGGCCGAATTGCGGCGGTCGCAGCACCGCCGCCGCCGCAACCGGCGTCTCAAGATCGCCGGCCTCGTGGTCGGCGCGCTCGTCCTCGTCATCGTCGGGGCGGGCATCGGGTACGTCGAGTACCTGAACCACGAGATCGGCCGGGTGGACGTCAAGCACCTGCAGGCCACGGCCACGAGCGGTGCCGAAGCGCAGGCCCAGAACATCCTCCTCGTCGGGTCCACTTCGCGCTGCGCGCTGAGCACGCAGAACCCCGCCTTCGGACTGTGTTCCCAGGGGGTCACCGGCGTGAACAGCGACGTCGTCATGGTCCTCCACGTGGACCCCGACCACCATCGGCTGGCCATCCTCTCGCTGCCGCGCGACCTCTTCGTGCCGAACGCCCGCACGACCGGCGCCAACAAGATCGACGCCGCCCTCTTCCAGGGGCCGGACCAGCTCGTGGCGGTCATCGAGGAGGACTTCGGGATCCCCATCCAGCACTACGTGGAGCTCAACTTCGACAGCTTCCAGGGTGTGGTCAACGCGCTGGGCGGGATCAGGATGTACTTCCCGATGCCGCTGTTCGACCTGGAGTCTTCGCTGTACATCCCGAACACCGGTTGCCAGACCCTGAACGGCTTCCAGGCCCTCGCCGTCGTCCGGGCCCGGCACCTGCAGTACAAGCCGCCGAACGTCACCACCACCGACCGCTACTACTGGCCGCAGGATCCCGAGAGCGACCTGAGCCGCATCCGTCGCGACCACGAGTTCATCCGCGTGCTCGCATCGGCGGTGCAGAAGAAGGGCCTCGCCAACCCGATCACCGATCAGCAGCTGGTCGCCGCCGTGGCACCGCAGCTCCAGGTCGACAGCGGCCTCGGTCTCGGTGAGATGGTCAGCCTGGTGCTCACCTTCCACTCGGTGAACCCGGGGGCCGCGCCGCAGTACACGATCCCGGTGCAGGTGCACGGCGGACTCGACTTCTACTACCAGGGCTACGACTACGGAAGCATCGAGTTCCCGAGCCAGCCCGAGGATCGCCGGACCATCGACCAGTTCCTCGGTGTGCAGGCGAACGTCGACACCATGACGGGAAGGGCGCTGCCGCGGCCCCAGGACATTCCGATGACGGTCACGAGCGGCACCGGCCTCTCCTCCGACGCCACGAAGGCGGCGTCTGCGCTCGAGGGCCAGGGATTCGACGTTCTCGCCACCAACACCTCCTACGCGCGCAGCTCTCCGGCCGAGACGATGGTCGAGTACGCCAACGGCTCGTCGTCCGGCGAGGCCGCTGCGCAGGAGGTGGCGAGCGCGCTGACCGGTCCCGTCGTGCTCGACGCCGTCAGCGCGAGCTCGCTCCCGGCCGGCGCCAAGGTGGCGTTGCTCGTGGGCACGGGGATGGGGGTGACGACTCCGGCCGGCGTCACACCCACGACGACCACCACCACGACCGGCTCCGGCTACGGCTATGGCACGACCACCACGACCGCCCCGACATCGGGCTCGCTGTCCACCCCGACGGCGGCCACCGAGTCGCTGGCCGCGTTCGACCCCCGGTCATGCACGGCCGCCGGCGGCGAGGGCCCCTGACCCATCGCAGGCACGCAAGGGCCGCCGCCCTTGACAGTTATCTGACTGCGATGTCATGTTGCTCCCCGCCGGTGTCAGCTCACACCGGCCGGCGCAGCGGTGTCCGGGCGGAAGAACGGGGCGGCTGCGGGGCTCGGGTCTCGGGGGGCGGAAAGCGAGACCGAAATGTGGGTGCGACGGAGAGCGGGCCGCCGCTTCGGCGCGAACTGGCCCCGACGCTTCACCATGTCGGCGACGGGGATGGCTGTCATGATCGGGGTGCTGGCCGCAGCACCGGCGACGGGTGGAGGCGCACTCTCCACAGCGCCCTCACTCAAGGCGTTCGTGACGCCGGCGCCGTCGAACTGCACCGACCAGTGGGCGATGTACCAGCACGATCCGCAGCGCACGGCGGCGTCGAGTTGCACCGACATCAGCCAGACGTCCGTGCAGAGCCTGGCGCCGGCTTGGTTCGTCAACACGAGCCAGCCCGTCACCGCCTCACCGACGGTCTACAAGAACAACGTCTACGTGGGTGACGGCGGCGGCACCTTCTATTCGATCAACCAGACGAGCGGCGCCGTCAACTGGAAGTTCCCGGTCGTGCAGCCGTCCTACAGCTGCGCCGCGGGCGGCACGGTCACCGGCGACAAGCACGCCGTGTCCTACAGCGAGATCGCGTCGAGCGCGGCCGTGTCCGTCGTGAACGGCACGACGACCGTGTTCTTCGGCGGAGGCGGCAGCCTGTTCGCTCTGAAGGCGAGCGACGGCACGTGCCTGTGGTCGGTCAACCTCGACCCGGCGCATCCGACGAGCGCAATGGAGGTGGAGTCGTCGCCGGTCGTCCTCACCACACCGGCAGGCGTGACCGAGGTCGTCGTCGGATCCGACAGCAACGAGTCCCCCGGAGGATCGGCCCCGCCAGGTGTGCAGGCGCTGAACGCCGCCACCGGCGCGCTGTTGTGGAAGTTCGAGCCCGAGAACAATGCCACCGACACCACGGAATCGGCGCCTCAGACGACCGACGGCTGCGGCGACGTGTGGTCGTCCCCGTCGGTGGACCTGGCGGCCACCGCGGACGGCATGATCGTCCTGACGACGGGCAACTGCCCGCAGGGTACGAGCGAGACGCCGGCCGCGCCGGTCGCACCGCAGTCCTGCCCGAACTCGCCGGCCGAGCCCACCCCACAGCTCGAGGGCGTCGCCGCCGTCGACTCGGAGAACGGTTGCCTGGTGTGGCGCTGGTCCGAACCGCCGAACCAGTACGCCAACGCGTCGTTCGCCGACGGGGGCGATGACGACTTCGGATCGTCGCCCATCCTCACCACCGTGCAGGGGCAGAAGGCGGTGATCGAGGCGGGCAAGGACGGCTACATGTACGCGGTGAACGAGCTCGCCGGCACGGAGATCTGGGGCAACCAGATCGCCCAGCCGGGCCAGACCGGCAGCACCTTGGCCGGCGCCATCGGCGGCTTCATCGGATCGGGCGCCCTCGGCGCAGCGAACGGGGCACCGACCCTCTTCGGATCCACCGCCATCCCCGCGCCGTTCTCCGGGGCCGGTGTCCAGACGAGCGGGGTGAGCCTCGACACGACCTTGATCTGCATCGTGGCGAACCTCCTTCAGCTCGGACCGACCTGCGATCCCCTGCGCGTCTCCTCGCTCCACGCCGTCAACGCCGCCAGCGGCTCTGTCACCTGGCAGGCACCGGTCTCCCTGCCGACCTACGCGGCCGTCACCTACGACAACGGGGTGGTGTTCGCCCCGTCGACCACCGGCTTCTCGATCGTGGCCTACGACGCCGACAACGGGCTGCCGTTGTGGGCATTCCCCGTGGGCGGCGCCGTGTCGTCGGGCACCGCCATCGCCGGCGACAGCGTCTTCGTGGGCAGCGGCACCGACGTGGCGGGCGGCACCCTGCCCATCTCGACCGGCACGGAGATCCCGCCGCAGTTCAACGGGGTGTGGTGCTTCACGCTGGGCACGAGCGCGCTGTCGGGCACGCTCGGGGGTCTCGGCCTGTAGATCTGAGTCGTCACGTCCGGCCGGCCCGGGGCGGGGTGCTCGTCCGGCCGGGCGTGATGCTCAGCCACGCCGTGTCGGGGCCGTCCTCAGTGCTTGGCCGAGGCCGAGGCGAAGGAGATCGTGAAGGGGGCCGCCTTGGGCACGAACTGCCAGCCCGGCACGGTCTTCCCGTTCACCTGCACCTCGAGCACCACGGGGCTGGCCCCGATCTCGAGGGTCACGCCGCCCTTCAGCGAGTCGAAGGTGTCGGCGCCGGCCGGCACCACCTGGGCGAAGATCGGCGCGCTGTGGCCGGGCACGGTCACCGACACCCAGGCCGAGCCGTGGGCGAGCAGCACCACGGTGAACTTGGAGGCGGCCACCTTCACCGTCACCGCCGCCGGGTTGGTCACGTCGGCCACCACCACACCGTTCGGGGACTTGAGGGTGGTCGTGCCTGGCGCCGGCGCTGACGAGCGGGTCGAGCCGGATGGCGTCGACGACGTCGGGTGGGAGGCGCCGGTGCCGGTGGTCGACCCGGCAGACGACCGGGTCGGTGCGCTCGCACCGCTCGCCACCTCGAGCCGGTGGAGCCATGCAGGGCGCACCTGGTGCACCACGACACCCGCGACAGCCACGAGCAACAGCAGCGCCACCAGCCACACCGCCACCCGCAGGCCCAGCGGCACCTTCCGGCGCTGATACACGGGGACCTGCCCGGTGTTGAGGAAGCGCGGGTCGACCCGGTATCCGGCCGGGCCCGGCACCACCGGGACCTGGGCGGTCTGGGTGAAGGTCCGCAGGTGGCGGGTGTCGGAGGGGTCGGGGACGTAGGGATTGCGCGGGGGCAGCTGCGGGACGACCCCGGTGACGTAGTCGTCCACTTCGCCGGCTCCGGACGGTGCCGGGCGATGCCCACGGGTCCCCAGCCGATCGCTCCGCGTTGCCACGACACCCTCCTAAGTGGCGCAATTGCCAGCGTACTGCCGGGCTCACGCCGAGGGACGGCCGTCGCCCAGTGCGGTGATCCCCGCCCGGGCTGTGCCCAAAACGTTGTCGCCCTGTTTGTCCGCGGCGCACACTGGGTAGCAGGGCGATCCGGACCGGCGCGTCCGGTCCGCGACGGCAAGGGGGGTGTCGCAGGGCCAAGGCAGCCTGACGTCGATGTCAGCTAAGGTGACCGAGCCGCGGCGTCGGTGCTGGTCAGCGGGCATGCTTCTCCTGGCCCGCCGGAACGAAAGGTTCCCACCCGGCGCCCGTTCCCCTAGCGCATCGGGGGAGCAGCGACAGAGGCGGCGGCGGCGCCGAGTCGAGGAGGGGGACGTGCAGAGCAGGACTTCCCGGGCCTTCGGGACGAAGGCTGGCATCGTGGTCGGCGCGCCCAGGCGGATGCGGTTCCGCAGCCCGGCAGTGGCGGTGGTGCTGGTCATGAGCATCGTGGCGACGGCGTGTGGCGCCCGTGTCGGCCCGTACCTGGGCGCCGGCGGCGGAGCCGATGTCGGGGGGTCGAACGGCGCCAACAACGGCGCCACGGCGGGAGCCGGCGCCACGGCGACCACCGCGCCCACCTCGGGACCCTCGAGCCAGACCGGCACCGGTAGTGGGGGCGGCGGCGGTGGGGGCGGCGGCGGTGGCAACCCGACGGTGGCCCCGGCGACGTCCTTCAGCTACACGCCCCAGGCCGAGGCGGCCGCCTGCTCGGGCAGCGCCGGCAACACCGCTTCGGCGCCGGGTGTCACCGCGTCGGCGATCGAGCTCGGCAACGTGAGCGGCATCACGGGCCCTCTGCAGGGAAGCTTCCAGCAGGGCGCGCAGGCCGTGAACGCCCTCTTCGACGCGGTCAACGCGGCGGGGGGCATCTGCGGCCGCAAGCTCGACGTGGCCAGCAACAGCCTCGACGACCAGCAGAACACCTCCACCAACAAGGCCGACATCGACCAGCTCATCGCCAAGCCGGTGTTCGCCTTCGTGGGATCGACGTCCGACGCCGACGGCGGCGGGGTGCAGGACATGGAGGCCGCCAACATCCCCGACTACGGCTTCGCCATCGACTGCCACCGGTCGGAGTCGACCACCTACTTCTCGGTCGACGGCGGCAGCTGCTACCAGAAGACCCCGGGCTCGGGTCCCTTCTACATCGGCGACGGCGCCTTCGCCCTGGCCCAGTCGGCCGGGTACCTGCCGAAGAAGATGGCCTTCCTCGCCTACAGCATCGCCATCAGCGCGCAGGCGGCCCAGCAGTTCGCCTACGTGTACCAGCACAGCTTCGGGGGATCGATCTGCTACACCGACTACTCCATCTCGCCGGTGTCGGCTTCGCTCGAGAGCGACGTGGCGCAGATGCAGTCGGCGGGCTGCCAGGGCGTGTACACCACGCTCGACGTGACGGGGAACGCCAAGCTGCTGCAGGCGATGCAGCAGCAGAACTTCTCCATGCCGTACACGGCCACCACGTTCGACGGGTACACGCCGCTGCAGATCTCCTCTGCAGGCCAGTCGGCGGCCCAGGGGCTCGACGTCACCATTCCGTTCCTGCCGCTCAACGAGAGCGCACCGATGGAGAACATGTACAAGCAACAGCTGGCCCAGTACGTCCCGGGCGCGGCGCCGGGCGGGTTCGGCTTCCTCGACTGGCTGGCCGGCCAGATGTTCATCTACAACCTGCTCCAAGCGGGCCGCAATCCCACGCGGGCCTCGCTCATGGCGGCGCTCAACTCCCTGCACAACTACGACGCCGGCGGCGCCGTGGGCCCGTATACGCCGTCGTCACACGGCGTCAACCTTTGCATCATGGACACGCAGGTGAAGGGCAACGACTTCGTGCGAAGGGCACCGGCGTCGGGCCTCTTCTGCAACGCGCAGCTCGTGCAGGCATCTGCGTCGTGACGACCGAGCAGTGCGTCGCGGTGATCGGGACCCGGTGACGGCATGAGCGCGTACTTCCCGTTCATCGTCATCGGGATCTTCACCGGCAGCATCTACGGCCTCGCCGCCATGGGGCTGGTACTCACGTACAAGACGACAGGCGTCTTCAACTTCGCCTATGGCGCCGTCGCCATGATCTGCGCGTTCGTCTACTGGCAGATGCACGACGCCTGGCACTGGTCCGCCTGGATCGCGCTCCCCCTCCTCCTCCTCGTGGTCGCCCCGCTCGTGGGGTACATCTTCGAGGCGCTCTTCCGTCCGCTCGCCGGACTCAGCGCCGAGGTCCCGATCGTCGTGTCCATCGCCATGATCGCCTTGTTCACGGCGATCGTGGTCATCGTCTGGAACGGCGGCCAGGCCCGGGGACTGCAGCCGGTCATCCCCCGCAGCTCGTTCCACCTGGCCGGCCATCTCTTCGTGGGCTACGACCAGCTCGGCACCTTCGTGATCGCCTGTCTGGCCGGCGGGGCCTTGTGGTGGCTGCTCCGCCACACCCGGTTCGGCACCGCCACTCGGGCGGTCGTCGACAACCGCGACCTCGCCTCGATCATCGGCATCAACGGCGACAACGTGCGCCGGACCTCGTGGATCTTGAGCACGGTGTTCGGCGGCCTCGTCGGCGTGCTCCTGAGCCCGGATCTCGTGCTCGACACCAACCAGCTCTTCCTGGTCGTGCTCGGCGCCTTCGCCCCTGCCGTCATCGCCCGGCTCACGAGCCTCCCCTGGGCGTTCGGCAGCGCGCTGGTCATCGGCGTGATCCAGTCCATTCCCCACAAGTGGAGCTCCAGCGGACTGACCGCCAACATCGAATCGACGGCGCCGTTCATCATCCTCTTCATCACCCTCATCGTCCTCGGCAACCAGCTGAAGGAATCGGGCATGGCCGTGCGTTCGGTGTCCGCCTCCCAGGCGAGCGACGGTCTCGAGGCGGACGAGGTCGCTCACGCCGAGCGGGCGCGGCGATCGACCCTCATCGGGGTCGCCCTCTTCGTCTTCTGCATCTTCCTGCCGAACATCGTCGCCGGCCCGAAGGTCGGCATCCTCACCGTCGGGATCATCTTCGCCATTGTCGGCGTCACCCTGGTGGTCCTGACCGGTTGGGCAGGGCAGATCTCGCTGGCGCAGTTCAGCTTCGTGGGCGTGGGTGCGTACATCGTCGGTCATCTGGCCGGCCACAACGGGTCGAACTTCCTCGGCGCTGCTCTTCTCGGCATGGCCGTGGCCGTCCCGCTCGGCATCATCGTGGGGCTGCCGTCGCTGCGGTTGAAGGGTCTGTACCTCGCCCTCGCAACGCTCGCCTTCGCCCTCATCATGGACGGCGTCGTCTTCAACGACGTCAGGATCTCGGGCGGCATCAGCGGCATCATCGCTCCCCGGCCGCGCATCTTCGGCGTGTCGTTCGCCTCCACCACGGCCATGTACGAGCTCTGTCTCGGCGTGCTCGGCGCCGTGTTGCTCGCCGCCCTCCTGCTGCGCCGCGGCCCCATCGGTCGCCGCCTTCTCATCCTCCGGGATTCGCCCCTCGCCGCCCAGATGCTCGGCGTCAACCTGACGATCACCAAGCTCGGGGCCTTCGTCGCTTCGGGCGTGATCGCGGCCCTCGCCGGCGCGTTGTTCGGATCGGCCGAGCAGGCCCTCAACCCCATGAACTTCCAGTTCTCGGTGTCGCTGACGGCGGTGCTGCTCGTCGTCCTCGGCGGTCGCTCGGTGCTTTCGGGTGCGATCATCGGCGCGGTGACCTACATGGTCGGGTACCTGGGCCTGCTCCCCATCCCGACGGCGGCCCACAACTACATCCAGCTGGGTGTGGCGCTCGGTGTCATCGGTCTCGGCCGCAACCCCGAGGGAACCTTCGCCATCTCCCAGGCGGAAGCACGCCGTTCCATGAGCATCCTGAAGCCGCGGCCGCGCCGCGCCCGGGTCGCGGCACTCGACGTCCGTGTGCGGAGCCACGGCCCTGCGATGGAGGCCCACAGTGGCGTCTGACCTCACATCGCCCTCGGCCGTCGACACCGGCACCGTGCCTGCCGCCGGCCCGGCGGGCCCGGGGGCGTCGGCCCCTGCCGGCGCCATCCTCTCCGCCAACGGGATCTCCGTGCGCTTCGGTGGGCTCCAGGCGCTCCAGAGCGTCGACCTGCACGTCCTGCGCGGGCAGATCACGGGGCTCATCGGTCCCAACGGCGCCGGGAAGACGACCATGTTCAACGTGCTGTGCGGACTCATCGCACCCACCGAGGGCAAGGTGGTCTTCGACGGGACGACCATCAACCGCTGGCCTCCGCATCGCCGGGGCCGGGCGGGGATGGCCCGCACCTTCCAGCGGCTCGAGCTCTTCACCCGCATGAGCGTCGAGGACAATCTGGTGGCTGCCTGGGAATCGTCACACCCGGGGGCGCTCCTCGGCCGAGGACGCGCCACCCGCAAGCAGAAGGTGGCCGAGGTGATGGAGCTCGTCGGCCTCGAGCGCGTCGCCAATCGTGTGGCGGGAGAGCTGCCCACCGGGCTCGGCCGCCTCGTGGAACTGGGCCGGGCGCTGTGCACCGATCCCCGCGTGCTCCTGCTCGACGAGCCGAGCTCTGGCCTCGACCACGGGGAGACCCAGCACTTCTCGCAGATCCTGCAGAGCGTCGTCGGCGGCCGGGGCAACGGCGAGCCCGCCGTGCTCCTCGTCGAGCACGACATGGCCCTCGTCATGCAGGTCTGCAGCACCATCACGGTGCTCGACTTCGGCCGCCGGATCGCGGCAGGCACGCCGGCCGAGATCCGGGCCGACGCCGGCGTCCGCGCCGCCTATCTCGGAGAGTCCGATGTCGCCTGAGCGCACCCGGCTCACCACGGCGCAGCCTCCCGCCCTCGAGATCGACAATCTCAGCGTGTCCTATGGCGGTATGCGCGCCCTCACCGAGGTGAACCTCACAGTCCCCGACGGTGCGGTGGTGGCGCTCCTCGGTCCGAACGGCGCCGGCAAGAGCACGACCCTGCGGGCGATCTCCGGACTGGTGCGGTCGGACTCGGGGCGCATCCGGGTGCACGGCGTACGCGTCGACAACCGGCCCGCCCACGCCGTCGCCCGCCTCGGCGTCTGCCACGTCCCCGAGGGCCGCGGCATCTTCCCGAGCCTTTCCGTGCAGGAGAACCTCGAGATGGTCTCCTACACCGTCACCGGCGAGGTCGACGCCGTCACCGGCGCCCGTCAGCTCTTCCCGGTCCTCGGTCAGCGCCTGAAGCAGCTGGCCGGCAGCTTGTCGGGTGGGGAGCAGCAGATGCTGTCGCTCGCCCGGGCGCTCCTGGCGAGGCCGAGACTGATCATGGTGGACGAGATCTCCATGGGGCTCGCTCCCATCATCGTGCAGCAGCTGTTCGACGCTCTGCGGGAACGGGCGCAGTCGGGGATGAGCATCCTGTTGGTGGAGCAGTACGTGGACGCGGCGCTGGACTTGGCGGACTTCGTCTACGTGCTCGACAAGGGCCGGGTCGTCGACGTGGGCGAACCTGCCGATGTGCGGGAGGGCGGACTCGTGTCCGCCTACTTGGGCAGTTGAGCGACTGGGGGGAGACAGAAATGCAGCGGCGGGTGAGAACACACAACTGGTGGCGGATCGCAGTGGCGGCCTTCGTGGTCGGTGCCCCGACCCTGGGCGTGGCGTCGGCGGCGCATGCCGATACGAGCTCGGCGTCGTCGAGCGCGCCGAGCATCGTCGGCTCCAACGTGGTCGCCAATGCCTATGGCGCGCAGTTCGCCTTCGACATTCC
>DASRBM010000004.1:0-5925 GCA_035653635.1 Acidimicrobiales bacterium
CACCCTGCGTGACTTTGGCGATTCCACGCTGCGGTCGGTGGCTGCGAAGGCCCCTTTGTCAAGGCTTTTTCGCCGGATGCCGATGGATCACCTCAGTGGGTGGTGCCGTGGGCGAACTCGACGGGGGTCAGGTGGAGCCGCTGGTCACGCGGCTTCGTCGGCGCGCCCACGATCCCACCCTCCTCGCCAATCCCCCGGTCGCCGCCGCCTTCTGCCTGCTGCGGGCGTTGCATCTCATCGCTCCGCTGCCCTACTGGGTGCTCATCCTGCTGGTCGCCGGCGGGGGCACCGCCAGCTGGGTCTCCACCGCCCTGTGGGAGCAGCCCACCAAGCACTGGCACATCACCGCCTATCTCGCCACGAGCGCCGGCGTCATCACTGTGGTCGCCTACGCCACCGGCTACGGCCCCATCCTCTCGATCGGCTTCGTCTTCGGGTCGGGCACGGCGGTGCAGCTGTTCGGCGCGCGGGCGACGCGCGAGTACCTCGTGCTCACCACGCTGTGGATGGTGCTCGGCCAGGTCGGCATCGGCATCGGCGTCGTCCCCACGCTCATCGCGGCACCGCTCATCCACGGTCTCGCCGCGCTGAGTCTGCTCGGCACCCTCCTCACCATCTCGCTGATCGGCCGGGTGACGGCCGCACGCGAAGAGGTGGAGTCGGAGCTGCGCCAGTCCGAGCGCCGGTTCAAGGCCCTCGTCTCCAACGCCACCGACATCATCATGGTGGTCGACGGCGACGGCCGCATGGTCTACGCGAGCCCCTCGTTCCAGCGGGTACTCGGCGTCCATCCCGTCAAGGGTGTGCCGAACTCCTTCGGCGAGTTCATCCATCCCGAGGACCTCGACCGGATCCGGCCCCATGTCCGCGGCCTCGTCGACGATCCGAGCCACACCCTCACCGAGACGCTGCGCATCCGCGACGCGTCGGGCGAGTGGCGGCATTTCGAGGCGACCATCAGCAACCGGGTGTCGGACCCGGACGTGCGCGGCATCGTCGGCAACCTCCACGACATCACCGAGCTGCGCGAGGCCCACGAGCGGTTCCGCAGCGCCTTCGACGACGCCCCTATCGGCATGGCGCTCACGACCGTCGACGGCATCGTGCTCCAGGCGAATCGGGCCTACGGCGACCTCCTCGGCTGCGACCGCGAGCAGCTGGCCGGGCACAACGTGCTCGCCTTCACCCACCGGGGCGACCGGGCCCGGACGAAGGAGGCGCTGCAGGCCATCGCCTACGGCCACAGCGACGGCTACGAGGTGGAGAAGCGCTATCTCCGGGCCGACGGCGCCGACGTCTGGGCGGCCGTGCACGTCACCTGCGTGCGCGACTCCGAGAACGAGGCCCGCTACCTGATCGCCCAGGTGCAGGACGTCACCGAACAGCGCCGCATGCGCGAGGACCTGACCCACGCCGCCCTGCACGACCCGCTCACGGGGCTACCGAACCGGGTCCTCTTCTTCGACCGGCTCTCGTTGGCCTTGTCACGGGCCGCGAGGACGGGCCGGCCGGTCGCCGTCGCCTTCCTCGACCTCGACCGCTTCAAGCTGGTGAACGACGCGCTCGGCCACGCCTCGGGAGACGACCTCCTGCAGCTCGTGGCCACCCGGCTCACCGAGTTGCTGCGCGAGCACGACACCGTGGCCCGTTTCGGTGGTGACGAGTTCACCATCCTGCTCGAGGACCTCGACGGCGTGGAGGAGGCGGTGGCCGTCGCCCAGCGCATCCTCGACGAGCTGCAGCGGCCGCTCGTGCTCGACGGGTCACCGGTCTTCGTGACCGCCAGCATCGGACTGGCTCTGGCCGAGGCGCACCAGGACGTGACGGCGACGAGCATGCTGCGCGACGCCGACGCCGCGATGTACGTGGCGAAGGACGCCGGCCGGGGCCGGGTGGAGGTCTTCGACGGCAAGAGCCACACCGTGGCCCTCGAGAGCCTGCACGTCATCAACGAGCTCCACAGCGCACTGGCCAACGGCGAGTTCCGCCTGCACTACCAGCCGATCGTGCAGCTCCCTGACGGCGACGTGGTCGCGGCGGAAGCCCTCGTGCGCTGGCAACACCCACAGCGGGGCATCGTCGCCCCCGACCAGTTCATCCCACTCGCAGAGGAGTGCGGCCTCATCGTGCCGATCGGCGCCTGGGTGCTTCGCACGGCGTGCGCCCAGGCGGCGCGGTGGAACGCGGCGTCGATGGGGACATCGGGCCAGCCGGTCGAGGTGCAGGTCAACATCTCGCCCCGTCAGCTGAGCAGCCCGGACTTCGTGGACACGGTGGCCGCGGCCGTGGCCGACCACTGCCTCGACCCCGCCCTTCTGTGTCTGGAGATCACCGAGAGCACCCTGATGCGCGACGAGCACGGATCGGTCGTGGCCCTGCAGGCGCTGCGCGAGCTCGGCGTGCGGATCAGCATCGACGACTTCGGCACCGGCTACTCGTCGCTCAGCTACCTGAAGCGCTTCCCGATCGATTCCCTGAAGGTCGACCGCAGCTTCGTGGACGGCATGGGGGAGGAGGCCGACGACTCCGTCATCGTGAGTGCCGTCATCGCCCTCGCCCACTCGCTCGGCATCGTGGCCGTGGCCGAGGGGGTCGAGACCGAGATCGCCCTCGAGGAGCTCCGCCGGCTCGGCTGCGACCGGGTCCAGGGCTACCTGCTCGGCCGGCCCCAGCCTCCTGAGGTGCTCGACGAGCTCTTCACCGGGCCCCTCTCCCGCCGGTACGCGCTGCTCGGCACCTGACCGGGCGGCAACACACCCACAACTCGCCGTTCGCCCTGCTCAAGGGCCAGACGAATCGGTCTTATCCACTTCATCACGACGGCGCTTCCGTCGACATCCAAGGGGAAGGGAGCGTTGACCATGGACGATGGAGGTCAGGAAGGCGAGGGCAGCACCGCCACCGACACCCGGCCGCCGCGCGCCGCCCTCGACACCGCCCTCGCCGCCCTCCTCCAGGCCGATGCGGAGGCCACCGTCGCCGCCATCGGCGGGGACCTCTCCCCCGTGCTCGTGCCCATGCCGGCCGACGTGCCGGTCGACGGGCATCGCCACCTCGACGCGGACAGCCTCCTCGACATCGTGACCCCCGCCGGCCAGCGCGTGGTCGCGGCCGTGTGGGGCAAGGCCCGGGCCCAGGGGCTCGCCTGCGGGCCGCTCGCCATGCCGTGGGGCCAGTCCCAGCTCTTCATGCTCGACTTCCGGCACCGCTACGGCGTGATCGTGGCCGTCCTCACGACGAAGGCGTCGGAGCACGAGGAGCTGGTGGAGTCGGCCCGGTTGCCGGCCCTCCCCCCGCGCTTCGCCCGCGCCACCAAGGACGCGGCGGCCCGCTTCCTCCATGTGGACGACTCGCTGCTGGCGCTCCTCGGCTACAGCGCCGAGGAGATGCTCGGGCACCGCTCGCTCGAGTTCATCCACTCCGACGACCACGACCTGGCCATCGCCAACTGGATGGAGCTGCTCGACGGGTCCGGTTCGGGTCGCCGGGTGCGGCTCCGCCACCGCCACCGCGACGAGTCGTGGGTGTGGATCGAGGTGGCCAACATCAACCGGCTCGAGGATCCCGAGCACGGCGACGTGCTGGCCGAGATGATCGACATCTCCGACGAGATGAGCGCGCACGACGCCTTGCGGGCGCGCGAGCAGCTTCTCGCCCAGCTGACCGAGACGGTGCCGGTCGGGCTCTTCCACGTCGACCTGCGGGGCAATCTCCTCTATGCCAACCGCCGCTTCTACGACCTGATGGGGCACGAGCCCGGGGCCAGCCTGCAGCAGTGCCTGGAGCGGCTGGTCGACGCGGACAGGCCCCGGATCACCCAGGCGGTGGACGCGGCGCGGCGGGGCGAGGAGGCCGACGCCGAGGTCGGGATCGCCCTCGTCGACGGCATCGTCCGCCACTGCACGGTGAGCATCCGGGCGCTGCGCGACGACAACGGCGTCGTCGGCGGCATCACCGGGTGCGTGGAGGACATCACCGACGCCGTGCGGGCCCGTCACGAGCTCGAGATCCGCGCCGCGAGTGACCCGCTCACCGGGTGTCTCAACCGCACCGCCACCATGGCCGTGCTGCAGGAGCTGCTCGGGCGCGCCGCGCCGGGCCATGCCGCGCCGGCCAAGGGCACGGCCGTGCTCTTCGTCGACCTCGACCGCTTCAAGTCCGTGAACGACGCCCTCGGCCACGCGGCCGGTGACGATCTCCTGGTGGAGGTCATCGAGCGCATCTCGGCCGGCGTGCGCTCCACCGACGTGGTGGGACGCATCGGCGGCGACGAATTCGTCGTGGTGTGCCCCGGCGTGGCCGGACCGGCCGACGCGCTGCGCATCGCCCGCGCCCTCGGGCGCCGGGTGTGCGGTCCAATGGCGCTCGCCGGATCGGTCGTCGAGGTGCGGGCCAGCATTGGGGTGGCCTGGTCGGCCGACCCCGGGGAGACGGCCGCCCACCTGATCGAGCGGGCCGACGGTGCCATGTACCGCTCCAAGCGCGTCGGGTCCTGCGAGCCGGTGCTCGCCGGCGAGCCCTCCTGAGAAGGCCGTCGCCCGACCGCACCGCGACTGCGGGCCTCTAATCTCGGCGGCCGTGGAGGGTTCCGAGTCGCTGCGCCACATCGGGCTGCAGGGCTGCTGCAACTTCCGCGACCTCGGCGGCTACCCGACGATCGACGGTCGCCACACCCGCTGGCGTCTGCTGTTCCGGGCCGACGGGCTCACCCGCCTGACCGCTGAGGACCTCGACGAGGTCGTCGCCCTCGGCGTGCGCAACGTCCTCGACCTCCGCACCGATCTCGAAGTCGAGTCGCGCGGCCGTTTCGACGGCGGTGCGACGGGGGTGGAGTACCACCACCTGCCGCTCACCGACACGCTTCCGGGCGAGGAGCAGGGCTCGGCCTGGCAGGACACCGGGTTCGTGGCGGCGCGCTATCTCGACATGCTGCGCAACGGCACCGCCAGCGTGACCCGGGCCCTCGCCCTGCTGGCCGAACCAGGGGGGCTCCCGGCCGTCTTCCACTGCAGCGTCGGCAAGGACCGCACCGGCGTGCTCGCGGCGGTGGTGCTCGGGCTCCTCGGTGTGCCCGACGCGGTCATCGTCGACGACTACGTGCTGTCGGCCACGGCCATGGTGCGCATCCTCGAGCGGCTGCGGGCGGAGTTCCCCGATGCCGACGAGGTCGTCGACCGCTACGCGCCGGTGATCCTGTCGGTGGAGGCGGCGTCGATGGAAGGGTTCCTCTCCGGCGTCCACCGCCACTTCGGTGACTTCGACGGCCTGGCGGGGGCGCTCGGCGTCGCGGCGCAGGTGGCGGCGCTGCGCGAGATCCTGCTCCAGGACTGAGCACGCCCCTCGCTGGAGCGTTCAGCCCGGACCGGTCAGGGACGGCCGGCGCCGAGCAGGCCGCTCGACCAGATCGGCTGGATCTGGACGCGCTGGCCCTGGCTCGGGGCGTCCACCACGTCGCCGTTGCCCACGTAGATGGCGACGTGCGAGGCGGAGCCGCCCGAGCCCCAGAAGACGAGGTCGCCGGGCTCCATGTCCGACATGGGGATGCGGGGCACGGCGTGCATCTGCTCGTCGGCGGTGCGGGGGAGGCCCACCCCGGCTTGGCGCCACGACCACTGGGTCAGCCCCGAGCAGTCGAAGCCCTGGCCGGGCGACTCGCCGCCCCACTCGTAGGGGACGCCGATCTGGCTCTCGGCCGCCTGCACGGCCCGCTGACCGCCGGCCGACGGCGGCAGGTTGCCCCAGCTCGCCCCGATGCGCTGCAGATTGGCGGCCGAGGCGGCGGCCCGCTGCTGCTCGGCGACGAGCGAGGCGATCTGGCCGTTGAGCGAGCGCAGGGTGGCCTGCTGGGCGTTCTCGGTGGCCTGGGCGGCCGTCCGGGCGGCCGCGATCTGGTCCACGGCGGCCTGGGCCTGGCTCTGCTGGGCC
>DASRBM010000005.1:0-2258 GCA_035653635.1 Acidimicrobiales bacterium
TGCGGGCCTCGTGCTCGAGGTCGGTTGCGGCGAGGGCCAGGTGAGCCGGCGGCTGTCGCGTGCGGGGGCCACGGTCATCGGTCTAGACCCGTCGGCCGCCCAGCTGGCCACCGCCCGCCGGCGCGACGGCGGACCCTCGTACGTCCGGGGCCGGGCCGAGCAGCTGCCCTTCCCCGAAGCGGTCTTCGACGCCGCCGTGGTGTGCCTGGTGCTCGAGCACATCGACCCGTTCGAGCCGGCGGTGGCGGAGATCGCCCGGGTGGTCCGGCCCGGAGGCAGGTTCCTGTGCTTCATGGGTCATCCCCTGCAGCAGGCCCCCGGGAGCTGTTGGATCGACGACGCGGACTTCGGTGAGCAGTACTGGCGGCTCGGGCCGTACCTGCCCGACCACACCGCCGTCCACGAGGTGGCACCGGGCGTGCGCCTGCCCTTCGTGCACCGGCCCCTCGGCCGCTACGTGCACGAGCTCGGACGGGTGGGCCTGCTCGTCGAGGACCTGGTGGAGCCACCGCCGGCATCCGACGCCCTGGCGCATCTGTCCGGCTTCGCCGAAGCGGCCACCATCCCCCGCCTGCTCGTGCTGCGAGCCCGGCGCGTCGATGCTCAGAAGGCCGAGTCGGAGACCTCGACCTCGGCGTCGACCTCGGCGTCGACCTCGGGTGCACCGGCTTTGTAGAGGCGGGCCGCCATCGGCCGGGAGATGCGCACGCGCTTGGCGATCTCGGTGAGGGTGAGGTTGCCCTGCTCCACGAGCGCCCGGATCGTCACCGCCCGCACCCGCATCGACGCATGCTGGAAGGCGGCCATCGCCTTCGCCACATGACGTCGCAGGTCGGGACTCCCCGAGGTGAGGAGGTGCTCGGCCAGGTCGAGCTCCGTCTTCGTGTCGCTGTCGAGGGCGGCGCGCAGATGGGACTCCCACTCGCTCATGGCGTCGCGCACCGACGCGATCGAACCGCAGAGCTGTTCGATCTCACGACGCAACAGGGGCGCGTCGGCGCGTTCGAAGCTTGCTGCCGCCACCGTCGCAGTGTGCCGTCGGCGCAACGGAGGTGTCAACTATTTGCACAGGCACAACAGGTCGTCCACGCAGGGCAAACTGCGGGAACCCGGGGTTCCGATTTCTGTCCGTCCGTTGTGTCGCGCGGCGCGCCGAGCCGACCAGGGCAAACACCGCGGCGCGGCCCGGACACCGCACTCCGGGCGGGCGATGCGCCGCGCGAGAAGGGACTCAAGACCCTTATCGGCACCTGGCGTTCCGGTCCGAGAGTAGAGACCGTGACCATGACCGAACCGACGAGGACGCGCCGGGTCGACGGGCGCGAGACCCGGATCCGCGGCCGCGCCGCGCAGTGGCGCCGGCGCTTCGACGAGTTGACGTCGTTCGTCGAGCAGACCGGGCACCAGCCCCGCTGGACCGCCCCCCTCGGCTCGCTCGAGCGCCAGCTCTACACGTGGCTGACGGCACAGCGCGTGGCGCTGGCCGAAGGACGATTGCGTTCCGACCGCCACGAGCTCCTGGTGGCGGTCGGCGCCCTCGGCAACGGCATCCGCGGCAGCAGGTGGCGTCGCAACGTGGACGCGTTGCTCGCCTTCCATCGGGAGAAGGGCCGACTCCCCCGACCCCGCTCGTTCGACGCGCGCGAGGACCGGCTCTGGAGATTCTTCGAGCAGGCTCGGCACGACCCGCGCTTCGCCGGTATCGCCGCCGAGTTCGGCGACACGATCCGATCGGCGGCCGAAGCCGTCTGAGCCGGATCAGGCGCGGCCGGCGACTTCCTGGACCATCCAACCGGTCCCGTCAGGGTCGCTGAAGCTGAAGAAGGTGTTGTAGTCGCCGCGCCCGGGATCGGGCCCCGGTCGCTGCTCGCCCTCGACGAAGTGGAACAGCTCGCTCGTCTCGACCCCCCGGCCGCGCAGCTCGGCCTGCGCCGCGTCGATGTCGGACACCACCAGATGGAGGCCCTGGAGCGAACCGGCCGCCGCCGGATTGCGCATGAGGGCGACGCTGCAGCTCGAGCCCTTCGGCGTCACCTGCACCACCCGGAAGTCACCGGCCGAGTGGTCCACGAGCAGGTCGAACCCGGCCTGCTCGACGTAGAAGGCCTTGGCCCGGTCCTGGTCGGAGACGGGCACCACCACGAGCTGGAGCTTCCATTCCACGGTCTGCCTCCCCGCCGTCGCCCCCGTCGAGCTGGATGCCGGCGCCGTTGTCGATGTCGGTGTGATCGTCATACCAGGGAGACGACAGGGGCAAC
>DASRBM010000006.1:0-3096 GCA_035653635.1 Acidimicrobiales bacterium
GTGTACGAGATCTACAAGGTGGGCGAGGAGCCGCGCTGGGAGCCCGGCCTCGACCTGCTCGGTCCCCTCGGGCTGCAGGTGGCCGTCATCCCCCATTACGACAACGCCGAGGGCGGCACCCACGACACCCGCTTCTGCTACCTCGGCGAGGAGCGCCTGGCCCGGCTGGAGCAGGAGCTGCCCGACGGCGCCTTCGTGCTCGGGGTCGACGAGCACACCGCCCTCACCATCGACTTCGACAGCGGGGCGGTGGTGGTGAGCGGCCGCGGCGTCGTGACCGTGCGCGTGCAGGGGCGCTCTGCGGTGCTCGCGGCCGGCGAGGAGCCGGCGCTCCAGGACCTGCATGCGATTGCCCGGCGGTTGGCGAGCGGAGCCGCAGTCGACTCGTCGGCGGTTCCGCCGGGACGGGCGGAAACTCCCGGTGGGGAGGACGTTGCCCGCGTGGCCGGTGCGACCGGTGGCACCGGCCCCGACGCCGGATCGCCGCTCATCGAGGCGGTGCTCCGGCTCGAGGCGGCCTTCCGTGCCGCCAAGGCCGCCTCCGACGCCAGGGCCATGGCCGAGGCGACGCTGGAGCTCGAGGCAGAGCTGTGGGCGTGGCGGGCGGACACGCTCCAGTCCGACGAGGCCGACCGCGGACGAGCGGCGCTGCGGGCCATGGTGGCCGAGCTGGGTGCGCTGGCCCAGACCGGGGCCCGCGACCCGGCCGAGGTGTACGGACCCTTCGTCGAGGTCCTGCTCGAGCAGCGCGACACGGCCCGCCGCGAGCGGCGCTTCGACGAGGCTGACCGGCTGCGCGACCGTCTCGCCGACCTCGGTGTGGAGGTGCGCGACGGGCCGGAAGGGTCGAGCTGGGCCCGCCTGTAGGGCGGTGCCGGCGCCGGTCCGGGCTGGAAGTGGCCCAGGAGTGACCTGGTAACCTGCCAAGGCCCTGATGGGTCGAGCCCCCATCGTCTAGCGGCCGAGGACGCCGCCCTTTCAAGGCGGTAACACGGGTTCGAATCCCGTTGGGGGTGCGGGTTTCGGCTCGTGAAACCAGGGTCCTGTGGTGCAGTTTGGAGTGCACGCCGGCCTGTCAAGCCGGAGGTCGCGGGTTCAAATCCCGTCAGGACCGCCGCCCTGGGAGCAGTTGCCGGGGTACGAGGTCGGGTAGCTCAGTTGGCAGAGCGCGCGCCTGAAAAGCGTGAGGTCACCGGATCGACGCCGGTCCCGACCACTTCGGCCGTCCCCGCTGCGACGAGCACAGGGCGACGGCCTCCGGTCATGCTGGGGGCCGTCGTCGCTCGGGACCAAAGGCCCTTCTCGGAACGACAGCCGATGTCGACGTCATCCTGGTGCAGGCGCGCATCTCCCGCCTCAAGAGCATCGGGCCGCCCGAGGATCCGGCTCCTCCGAAGACCGCGTCCGTATCGGCCGGCAGACGGTGGATCTGGCGAGGTGTCACCTTCGGATTCCTGATCATCGGACTGACGGGTTCGTGCCTCGCGGCAGCCGGCTGGACGAGTTCCCAGCGGACGCGGAACGCAAGGGAGTTCACCGGCCGTGCCGCCAACATCGCGTCGGCGGTCGGCGAGAGCATTCAACGCGCCGTCGACCTGCAGCGCTCGTTCGGCCAGTTGGTGGCCACCACACCCGATCCGACCAACGCGACCCTCGTCCCATGGCTCACCTCTCTCGACATCCCCAACACGTACCCCGGGTCGACCGGCATGACCGTGGTGGAGCCGGTCCCGGCCTCGGCACTGCCTGCGTATCAGCAATCGGTCGCCGTCGATCCGGTCGCCGGATACGGACGCGGGCCGTATGCCGTGTACCCGCCCGGAGAGAGGCCCCGGTACTGCTTGTCGCGCTTCGGCCTCATCATGCAGGCGACGGCCGAACCGGCGGGCATCGACCTGTGTGCGCCGGACATCTTCGGCGTCGCGAACATCCTGCCCGGTGTGCTCGATCGCGCCACCGAGAGCAACCTCCCCCAGTTCGTCGGATTCGCGTCGATCATGGACCCGCTCAAGCGCGTGCTGCCTCCGAGCGTCTACCGCACCTACCGCCAGCAGTTCCTCGTGACCGTGCCCGTCTATGCGGGAGGATCGCCGCCGCCCCTGTCGGTTCCCCGGCAGAGCGCCCTCGTCGGGTGGGTGGTGAGCGATTTCGAGGGCGACACCATGATGGACGCCGCCGTTCCGAACGCAGGCGGCACCTTCATCCGCCTCACAGTGGATGGCCAGACGATGGCGTCGCTCGGTCCGACGGCAAGGCCGAGCTGGCAGTCGAGGACCATGCCGCTTCCTATCGGGCTCGGGCTGTCGCTCACTGTCGCACAGGCACGCACGACTGCTCCGACCACCCAAGGCGTGGTGCTCGGTTCGCTCGGCGCTCTCCTGACGTTCCTCCTCTTCGTCATCGGATACGGCTTCGGTAGGTCACGGGAGCGAGCGCTGCGGCTGGTCGACGAACGCACCGAGGACCTCCGCTTCCAGGCCCTCCACGACACCCTGACGGGACTGCCGAACAGGGCACTGCTGTTCGACCGCGCAGAGCAGATCCTCGCCCGTGCCCGGCGGCAGCCGAAGGCGGTGGGCGCCCTTTACCTCGACATCGACAACTTCAAGGACGTCAACGACAGCCTCGGGCACAGCGCCGGCGACGAGTTGCTCAAAGCCGTCGCCGACCGTCTCCAGGAGACCGTGCGCGAGAGCGACACCGTCGGGCGCCTGGGGGGCGACGAGTTCCTCATCCTCACCGAGGACGACGCCACCGATGCGGGCCCCGAGATGGTCGCCGAGCGCGTGCTCGCCGTTCTGCAGGAGCCGTTCCTCCTTCCCGGCGAGGACCCGGTGACGCTCAGGATCGGGGCCAGCATCGGAGTGGCGGCCGGCGTCCGCGCCACCGCCGAGGAGCTGATCCGCGACGCCGATGTCGCCCTCTACCAGGCGAAGGAGTCGGGAAAGGCCCGCACGGCCACGTTCCGGCCCGAGATGCAGCTGGCCATCCACAATCGGCTGTCCCTCGAGATGGACCTCGGCCAGGCGCTCGAACGACACGAGCTGTTCCTCGAGTACCAGCCGATCTTCGACCTCGCCCGGATGTCGACCACGG
>DASRBM010000007.1:0-5815 GCA_035653635.1 Acidimicrobiales bacterium
GCGCACACGTCCTCGTCGGCTTCGGCGGGAACTACGGCGACTGCGGCGCCTACAACGGCTGGCTCGTCGGCGTCCCCACCGACGGCGCCGCCCCCCTCGTCACCTACAAGGTGCCGACCGACCGCGAGGGCGCCATCTGGGCGCCGGGCGGCCCGTCGGTCGACGACACCGGCGACGTGTACGTGGCCACGGGCAACGGGAGCGCCGGCCCGGGGCACGCCTTCGACCACGGCGACGCCGTCGTGGCGCTGTCGCCGGCCCTCGCCGAGCTCGGCTTCTTCGCCCCGGCCACCTGGGCGCAGGACAGCAGCACCGACACCGACCTCGGCTCGACGACGCCGGTGCTCCTCGGAGGCGGGCTCGTCTTCCAGATCGGCAAGAACGGCACCGCCTATCTCCTCCACGGCGCCAAGCTCGGGGGGATCGGCGGTCAGGCGGCATCCCTGTCGCTGTGCCCGAGCCTCGGCTCGACCGCCTACGCCGGGCCGAGCGCCTTCGTGGTCTGCACCGACAGCGGCCAGGTGAAGGCGGTGCTGGTGGGGGCCCAGGGCACGCTCACCCCCGGCTTCACCTGGACGTCGCCGACCGGCGGCGCCGGCTCCCCGACGGTGGCCCGTGGCCTGCTGTGGACGGTCGACGGCCATGCCGGGGTCCTCTACGGGATCGACCCGACGTCGGGGGTCACCCGTTACCACGTGGCGCTGCGGGTCGGGCCGGTCCCCCACTTCGCGGCGCCGAGCGCGGCCGGCGGGCTGGTGCTCGTGGCCGGGACGGACGCGGTGGAGGCGTTCCGCTAGGACCCCGCAAACCAGCGGGGTGCACGTGCACCCGGATCGGGCGGGGCCCGCACGGGGGCAGAATGGGCGACATGGCACCCGCACCGGCCGGCAAGAACAGCTTCGACACCCGCTCGACCCTCACCGTCGGCGACCGTCGCTTCGAGATCCACCGCCTGAGCGCGCTCGACGGGCGCTTCGAGGTCGGCCGGCTCCCCTACTGCATGAAGGTGGTGCTCGAGAACCTGCTGCGCCACGAGGACGACCGCCACGTCCGCGCGGCGGACATCGAGGCGGTGGCGTCGTGGGCCACCCACCAGGCGAGTGGGTCCCCGGTCTCGCCCGAGATCGCCTTCACCCCCGAGCGGGTGCTCATGCAGGACTTCACCGGCGTGCCCGCCGTCGTCGACCTGGCGGCGATGCGCGATGCGCTCGCCCGTCTCGGTGGCGACCCGTCGCGCATCAACCCGCTCGTCCCGGTGGAGCTCGTCATCGACCACTCGGTCATCGCCGAGGAATCGGGCACCCGCCAGGCCTTCGGTCGCAACGTCGACATCGAGTACCGCCGCAACATGGAGCGCTACCAGCTGCTGCGGTGGGCCCAGCAGGCCTTCGACGGCTTCCGGGTCGTCCCGCCGGGGACGGGCATCTGCCACCAGGTGAACCTCGAGTACCTGTCGCGGGTGGTGTTCGCCGACGAGCAGAGCGGATGGGCCTTCCACGACACCCTGGTCGGCACCGACTCGCACACCACCATGGTGAACGGCCTCGGCGTCCTCGGCTGGGGCGTAGGGGGCATCGAGGCCGAGGCGGCCATGCTCGGCCAGCCGCTCACCATGCTCGTGCCGCCGGTCGTGGGTCTGCGCCTCACCGGACAGCTCCCCGAAGGCGCCACCGCCACCGACCTGGTGCTGCGCATCGCCGAGCTGCTGCGTAAGCACGGTGTGGTGGGCAAGTTCGTGGAGGCCTACGGACCGGGGTTGAAGGAGCTCCCCCTCGAGAACCGCGCGACCATCGGCAACATGACCCCCGAGTACGGGGCCACCTGCGTGATCTTCCCCGTCGATGACGTCACCATCGACTATCTCCGCTTCAGCGGCCGCGACGAGCGCCACGTGCAGCTGGTCGAGGCCTATGCCAAGGAGCAAGGCCTCTTCCGCACTCCCGACGACCCCGACCCCGTCTTCTCCGAGCAGGTGCAGCTCGACCTGGCCACGGTGGAGCCGAGCCTGGCCGGACCGGCCCGGCCGCAGGACCGGGTGGCCCTCGGCGCGGCCAAGGCGGGGTTCCGTGCCGCGCTGGCGAAGAGCACGACCGCCAGCGGTGACACGTTGCGCTCGGCCGCGAAGGACGGTGTCGAGGTGGCCGACGGCCACGTCGTCATCGCCGCCATCACGAGCTGCACCAACACGTCCAACCCGCAGGTGATGCTCGCCGCCGGGCTCCTCGCCCGCAACGCCGTGGCCAGGGGTCTGCGCAGCAAGCCGTGGGTGAAGACCACACTGGCGCCCGGCTCGAGAGTGGTCATGGACTACTACGAGCGCGCCGGGCTGCTCGAGCCGCTCGAGAAGCTCGGCTTCGACCTCGTCGGCTTCGGCTGTACCACCTGCATCGGGAATTCGGGGCCGCTGCTTCCGGGGGTGTCGGAGGCGGTGCGTGACGGCGACCTGTCGGTCGCCTCGGTCCTGTCCGGCAACCGCAACTTCGAAGGCCGCATCCACCCCGACGTGCGGCTGAACTACCTGGCGTCGCCGCCACTGGTCGTCGCCTATGCGCTGGCGGGCACCATGGACCTCGACCTGACGTCCGAGCCCCTCGGAGAGGACACCGAGGGCAACCCGGTGTACCTGCGCGACATCTGGCCCACGAGCGCCGAGGTGGTGGAGGCCGTCCGCAGCGCGGTGACGTCGGAGATGTTCCGCGAGCGCTACGCCGAGGTCTTCGCCGGCGACGAGCGCTGGCGCGAGCTGCCCGTCGGCACGGGCGACACCTTCAACTGGGACGCCGGCTCCACCTATGTGCTCGAGCCGCCGTTCTTCGCCGGCACCGGGCTCGAGCCGTCGCCGGTGACCGACATCACCGGTGCACGGGTGCTGGCCGTGCTCGGCGACAGCGTCACCACCGACCACATCTCGCCTGCCGGGTCCATCAAGCAGAGCTCGCCGGCAGGCGCATACCTGACCGAGCACGGCGTCACGCCCGACGAGTTCAACTCCTACGGCGCCCGGCGGGGCAACCACGAGATCATGATGCGCGGCACATTCGCCAACGTGCGCCTGCGCAACCTGCTCGCCCCGGGCACCGAGGGCGGGGTGACCCGGCACCTGCCCGACGGCGAGGAGACGAGCATCTTCGACGCCGCCATGCGCTACCAGGCCGAGGGCACCCCGCTCGTCATCCTGGCCGGCAAGGAATACGGCTCCGGTTCGTCACGCGACTGGGCGGCGAAGGGCCCGTCGCTGCTCGGCGTGCACGCGGTGATCGCCGAGAGCTTCGAGCGGATCCACCGCTCCAACCTCGTGGGCATGGGCATCCTGCCCCTGCAATTCGTCGACGGGCAGTCGGCGGCTTCCCTCGGGCTCACCGGCGAAGAGGTGTTCGACATCGCCGGCCTCGGCGGCCTCGACCACGGCGAGGTGCCGAAGGAGCTGCAGGTGCGGGCCGGGGACAAGGAGTTCACCGTGCGGGTCCGCATCGACACGCCGATGGAGGCCGAGTACTACCGCAACGGCGGCATCCTCACCTACGTGCTGCGCCAGCTGGCGCGCTGACCCCGCCCATGGGCCCGGTGGCGCGCCCGACGAGGTGACCGGGGCGTGAGCTCCTTCGCCCCCGGACCGCTCGCCGCGCTGCTGCCCGAAGCCCTGGTGGTGGTCGACGCCGGAGGCCGGTTGCGGTGGGGCAACGACGCCGCGCTGCGTCTCTTCGGTGTCGCCCTCGAAGACGGGGTAGGGCGCCACGCACTGGAGTTCGTCCATCCCGACGACGTCGAGGTGGTGGCGTCCGCGCTCGAGAGCATTGTCGGCAAGGCGGTCGGCACCTACCTCGAGGTCCGGGTGCGCACCGCCGAGGGCTGGCGACTGGTCGAGGTCGTCGGCGCCGACCTGCTCCACCATCCGGAGGTGGCAGGGGTCGTGCTGTGCCTGCGCGACCTCACCGAGCGGCGCCGCTGGGAGGTGGCGCGCGGCGACGAGGCCCGGCTGCGCGCCCTCGTGCAGCACGCCGCCACGGTGATCATGCTCCTCGACGCCGAGGCCTGCGTGGAGTCGGCGTCGGCGGCGGTGACCCGCCTGCTCGGCCACGACCAGGAGATCGTCGAGGGACGGCCGCTCACCGCCCTCGTCGACGAGGCCGACCGCGACCGGGTCGGACGCGAGCTGGCCGAGGTGGCGGCCGGCGGCGGGCGCCGCACCATCGAAGCCTCGCTCGTGCGGCGTGGCGCGCAGGCGCCGGTGCCCTTCGAGCTGCACGTCGTGAACCTCCTCGACGACCCGACCGTCCGGGGTCTCGTGGTGTCGGCCCACGACGTGAGCGAGTTGCGCTCGTCGCTGACGCAGCTGGCCCAAGCCGAGGTGGAGCTGGCCCGCAGCGAACGGCTGGCGGCCGTGGGGCAGCTCGCCTCGATGATCGGCCACGAGCTGCGCAACCCGCTCACCGCCGTCACCAACGCCCACTACCTCCTGCGCCGCGAACTGGGCCCTGCGCTCACCGCCGGCGCCGAGGCGCATCTCCTCATGGCCGAGCGCGAGATCGAACGGCCCGCCACCTTGGCTCAGGATCTCCTCTCCTACGTCCGACCCCGCCCGCCCCAGCGGGCGCCGGTCGACCTGGCCGCCGTCGTCACCGACGTCCTCGGCACCACCCCCCCGCCGGAAGGGGTGACCGTCGAGCGCGTGATCGAGGCGATCACCATCGACGCCGACAAGGGGCACGTCGTCGAGATGCTCAGCAACCTGCTGCTCAACGCCTATCAGGCCATGCCCGACGGCGGAGTCGTGACCGTGGTGGCGACGCGTCGGGGAGCCGACGTCGTCGTGTCGGTGCGCGACGAGGGCGGGGGCGTCGATCCATCGGTGGCGGACTCGCTCTTCGAGCCCTTCGTCACCACCAAGACGCAAGGGACCGGGCTGGGGCTCCCCATCGTCCGCCGTCTGGCCGAAGCCCATGGCGGGACGGTCGCATTGCGCTCGGTCCCCGACGGGGCCGTCGCCGAGCTCGTGCTCCCCACGGATCCGGCCGCCTCGTAGACCCGGTTCGGCCTTACCGCCGGCAGGCGGCGCTCACCTGCCGTCGCGAACGACCACGGTGTCGTCGGTCACGACGTAGGAAAGCCGGTCCACGTCGAGGAAGGCCTCGATATCGGCCCACACCCGTGGGAAGTCGGAGGCGGCCACATGGGCGTCGTAGTCGGCGCGCGAGGCGAACCACTGCACGGTCACCCCGTCGAAGCCGCCGTCGTCCTCGGCGCCGTAGTCCTCGAGCGCCCGGTGGTGCTGCTCGTAGTGGAGCACGTGGCTCCCGCTCTCGGTCGCCATGACGAGGGGCCCGTGGTGGTCGCGCCAGTAGCGGTGGAACTCCTCGGGCGACATGCCCGGCTTGCGACGGACGAGGCAGGTGAGGATGACCATGGGGCCACCTTGGCACACCGGCCCGGGCCGCAGTGGCCTGCCGGGATCGGCCGCGACCCCGCTGGGCTGCGCCTTTGGGCCGAGGCGACCCCCGTGTCAACATGGGATCGAGCGGGGAACGGCGGCTCGGCGGCAGCTCCCGGAGCGGACAACCGCCCGAAACGGGTATGCAGCGGCCAGCACCGCGGTCCCGGCGTGTCCCGCCCGACCACGGCCACCTGCACACCATGAACCCAGCGACCGCCAGCACCGAGCTCGTCGGCGGCCGGTACCGCCTGGAGCGGCTCATCGGCCACGGCGGCATGTCCGACGTCTACCGGGCCGTCGACGAGTCCGAGCAGACGGCCGTCGCCGTGAAGCTGGTGCGTTCCAACGACCCGGAGCTGGCCCGCCGCCTCACCCAGGAGGCCC
>DASRBM010000008.1:0-11641 GCA_035653635.1 Acidimicrobiales bacterium
TGCTTCATGGCGAGGGCACCGTATCCCGTACGCGATCGTCACGACACCGCCAGGTGCACCGCCGCTCTCGGTCGGCCAGCGGCCAGCGGGCTCGTGTTCAGCGTCCCGGACCGGTCGCTCCTCTGCGAGGCACGCGCCGTGACGGACCGGCAGAGCGGGTGTTCCCAGTGGGACTCGCGAGACGCCTTTCGAGGTTGGTGAACTGCCGGATCAGCTCCGGTGCCTCGAAGGCGCGATTCCGCCGGCCGACGTTCATCTGCTCGAGGATCCCGGCCTCCACCAGCCTGGCCACCGCCTCGTTGGTCGCCTGGAACGATCGCCGGATGACCTTGGCCGCCCCACCGACCGTGACGATCGGTGCACCCGGCAGAGCTTTGATCAGAAGGTCGACAGCCGAGTCACGCCGGACGGTCCCCAGTCGCGAGCGCCATTCGTCCTGCAACTGCGAAGTCTGCGTTTCGAAGACCTCCGCATCTCCGACGGCCCGTCGGCATGCGGCGGCGAAGAGGCTCACCCATCGGTTCAGTCCTTCGACGGCGGCCACGGTTGCGGGGCTTCCGACGTAGCGAGTCGCCGTCAGACCGGAGACGTAGTCGTTCGACCACGTCGCCAGAACGAGGGAGATCGGCGGAAGGAATCGGGTAGCCAGTCCGCGTCGACGGAGGACCAAGTGGATGAGGGCGCGTCCGATGCGGCCATTTCCGTCCACGAACGGATGGATGGTCTCGAACTGCGCGTGAGCGATCGCCGCTTGTGCGACCGCCGGCAGGGAATCCGTGTTGCAGAACGCGCAAAGGTCCTCGAGGAGGTCGTGCAGATGTCCTTCCGGGGGGGGAACGAAGGCTGCGGAGCAGGGGTTGTAGCTGCTTCCGCCGATCCAGTTCTGCTCCCGGCGAACCTGGCCCCCCATCTCGCTGAGCGGCGTGGCGAACAGCAGCCTGCGGTGCGCTTCGAAGAGGGTCTGCAGCGTGATGCGGTCTCCGGGGTTCACTGTGTGAAGCGCCCAAGACATCGCTTGGATGTTCCCGAGCACCTCGACTGCGGTGACGTCGTTGGGCTCGTCGCCCATCTCTTGGGCCGCTTCCGCGCGCAGGAGCCGGCGCCCTCCGACCTCGAGCCCTTCGATCTTGGACGATGCCACTGACTCGGCTCGCAGCAGCAGCCGGGCGAGCGCCTCCGTGTCGGCCAGAGCGGCGGCTTTGGCATCGAACTGTGCAATGGCAGCCTCGGCGTCCGTGACGTCGGCCGCCACGTCGCCGTCCAGGCGGACCACCCTGCCCACGAGGGGATCCGGTACATAGGCTTCGTACTCGCAGGAGGCGCGGTCGCGCCGAGGCAGGCCTCCTGCCACTTCACTGCGCCAGACCCTCTTGAGAAGCTTGGACACGGAAACTCCTTATTCAAGGTTATAGCATATCCTTGAATAAGGTGCCCGGGTGTTCAAGGGACTCCGGGGCGTCTCCGCCTGGGATGCCCGGACGCGCAAGTGGCGGGACCCTTTCGAGTGCCGCCACTTTGCGTGTCGAATCGGTTCCCGCAGCGACTGCCTACGGGTGACTCGGATCGGATCAGATGTCGTAGTAGAGCATGAACTCCCACGGGTGCGGCCGCAGCCGGATGGCGTCGACCTCGTTGATCCGCTTGTACTCGATCCACGTCTCGATGAGGTCGTCGGTGAACACGCCGCCGGCCTTCAGGAAGGCGTTGTCGGACTCGAGCGCCTTCAGCGCCTCGTCGAGCGAACCGGGCACCTGCGGGACCTTGGCCAGCTCCTCCGGCGGCAGGTCGTAGAGGTCCTTGTCCACCGGGTCCGGCGGCTCGATGCGGTTCTGCACGCCGTCGAGGCCGGCCATGAGCATGGCCGAGAAGGCGAGGTACGGGTTGCACGACGGGTCTGGGCAGCGGAACTCGACGCGCTTGGCCTTCGGGCTCTGCGAGTAGAGCGGGATCCGGCAGGCGGCGGAGCGGTTGCGCTGCGAGTACACCAGGTTGACCGGCGCCTCGTAGCCCGGCACCAGGCGCTTGTAGGAATTCGTGGTGGGGGCCGCGAAGGCGAGGACGGCCGATGCGTGCTTCAGCAGGCCGCCGATGTACCACCGTCCGATGTCCGACAGGCCGCCGTAGCCGTCGCCGTAGAAGAGGGGGTTCCCGTTCTTCCACAGCGACTGGTGACAGTGCATGCCCGAACCGTTGTCCTGGAACAGCGGCTTCGGCATGAACGTTGCGGTGTAGCCGGCGGCGTGGGCCACGTTCTTCACGACGTACTTGTAGAGCATGAGCTTGTCGGCCATCTGCAGCAGCGTGTCGAAGCGCATGTCGATCTCGGCCTGGCCCGCCGTGGCGACCTCGTGGTGCTGGACCTCGATCTCGATGCCGAGCCGCTCCATGGTCAGGATCATCTCGGAGCGCAGGTCCTGGAACTTGTCGGCCGGCGGAACCGGGAAGTACCCCTCCTTCGGCCGGATCTTGTAGCCGAGGTTCGGGCCCTCGTCGGCCGCCGTGTTCCAGTGCCCCTCGATGGAGTCGACCTGGTAGAAGGCGGAGCGCTGGTCCTGCTTGTAGCGCACGTCGTTGAAGATGAAGAACTCGGCCTCGGGACCGAAGTAGATGGTGTCGGCCACGCCGGTCGTGCCGACGTAGGCCTCCGCCTTCTGGGCCACATACCGCGGGTCACGCGAGTAGGGCTCGAGCGTCACGGGGTCGCGCACGAAGCAGTTGATGTTGAGCGTCTTGTGCGTCCGGAACGGGTCGATGACGGCGGTGTTGGCGTCCGGGAACAGGAGCATGTCCGACTCCTGGATCTCCTGGAAGCCCCGGATGGAGGACCCGTCGAAACCGAAGCCCTCGTTGAACACGTCCTCGCTGAGGGCGTGCGCGGGCACCGAGAAGTGCTGTGTCAGGCCGGGGAGGTCGATGAACCTCACGTCCACGATCTCGATGTTCTCGTCCTGCACCAGGCGGAGTACGTCCGCCGGGGTCCGCTGCTGCACAGCTCCTCCCTCTCCTTGTCACCCTCGGGCCCGGCCCGACCGGTTCACCCGGCTGCCGGTCCTGCCGCTGGCGCGGCCGGCCCATGCTGGTGGGCGGTCGCCGGCGGGACAAATCCCGCCGCCGGGCGGCCGCGCCGGTCTCGGCTGCAGCCGGGCGACAGCCTGTCACGTCGCCGTTGCCACTGCATGGCCGGTGTGTAAACGGCGTGTGAACCCGTCAACCCCAGGTCCCGGGGCCTGCGACACTGGAGCAGGCCCGCAGCGGGGTCGCCGGCCACCAGGGAGGCTCAGGAGGCACATGCGCAGCCAGCAGGAATACGTGTTGCGGACGGTGGAGGAGCGGGCCATCCGCTTCGTCCAGCTCTGGTTCACCGACGTGCTCGGCACGGCCAAGACCTTCAGCATCACCCCGGCCGAGCTCGAGAACGCCCTCGAGGAGGGCATGACCTTCGACGGCTCGGCCATCGACGGGTTCAGCCGGGTGCAGGAGAGCGACGTGCTCGCCCGGCCCGACCCGAAGACCTTCCAGATGCTGCCGTGGCACCCCGACGAGGTGCCCGTGGCCCGCGTCTTCTGCGACATCTCGAACCTGGACGGCACGCCCTTCGAGGGATGTCCGCGCCACGTCCTGAAGCGCACGCTCGACAAGGCGCGCGAGAAGGGCTTCACCTTCTTCGCCGCTCCCGAGATGGAGTACTTCTACTTCGCCGACGCCGATCCCAAGCACGAGCCGGTCACCTTGGACTCCGGTTCCTACTTCGAGCTCACGGCCAACGACCTGGCGAGCGACCTCCGCAAGCGCAGCGTGCTCACGCTGGAGGAGATGGGCATCCCCGTGGAGCACGCCCAGCACGAGGACGCACCGAGCCAGCACGAGATCGACCTCCGCTACACGGACGCGCTGACCATGGCCGACACGGTCATGACCGTCCGCCTGGTGGTGAAGGAGACGGCCCAGCGCCAGAAGGTCCACGCCAGCTTCATGCCCAAGCCCCTCGCCGGCGTGCAGGGTTCGGGCATGCACACCCACGTGTCGCTCTTCGAAGGCGACGCCAACGCCTTCCACGACCCGGCCGACCCCTACGGGCTTTCGGACGTGGCCAAGCAGTTCGTCGCCGGCCTGCTGCGCCACGCCCCGGAGATCACGGCCGTCACCAACCAGTGGGTGAACTCCTACAAGCGGCTCGTCTCGGGCTACGAGGCGCCGGTCCACGTATCGTGGGCCCGCAACAACCGCTCGGCCCTCGTGCGGGTGCCGGTGGTGAAGCGCAACAAGGTGGAGTCGACGCGCATCGAGTACCGGGCGCCGGACTCGGCGAGCAACCCCTACCTCGCCTTCGCCGTGATCCTCGCCGCGGGCCTGAAAGGCATCGAGGAGGGCTACGAGCTCCCGCGTGAAGCGGCCACCAACCTCTACGCCATGACGCCCGAGGAGCTCGCGGCGGAAGGCATCCGGTCGCTGCCCGGCAGCCTCAACGAGGCCATCTCGGAGATGGAGCGTTCCGAGCTCATGGCCGAGACGCTCGGCGAGCACGTCTTCGAGTGGTTCATCCGCAACAAGCGGGCCGAATGGGCCGCCTACAAAACGCATGTCAGCCAGTTCGAGCTCGACCGCTACCTGCCGCTGCTGTAGCCGGTGACGGCGGGCGCGGGCACACGACGGGGAAGGAGGGAACCGGGTGGAGCCGCTTCTGTGCTTCCCTGATCCCCTGCCCGCGGAACTGGCGCTGGCGCTCGAGCGCGCCGGCTACCCGTGGAAGGCCGTTGCCCGGGTGGAGCACGCCGACGCGGACGAACCCGAGGACGGCTGGTCCGGGGCGGTCGTGTGCGCCACCGGCGACGCCCAGGCCGCCTTCGCCCTCTCCCGGGCGCTGCGGGCCCGCGAGGTCCCGTTGCGGCCGGTCCTCCTCGTCATCGATACCGCCCATCTGGCCGAGCTCGAGCTGCGCGAGGACCACTTCGACGACTTCGTGGTCCTGCCCGCCCACCCCGACGAGATCGGGGCCCGGCTCGCCCATCTCTTCTGGCGCACCGGCCGGGGGCTGCGCCCGGAGCTCATCGAGCACGGACCGCTCGTGCTCAACCTCGAGACCTACCAGGCGGCCGTGGCCGGCAGGGTGCTCGATCTCACCTACATGGAGTACGAGCTGCTGCGGTTCCTCGCGGCCAGACCCGGCAAGGTCTTCACCCGCGAGACGCTGCTGAGCCGGGTGTGGGGCTACGAGTACTACGGCGGCGCGCGCACCGTCGACGTCCATGTGCGGCGGCTGCGGGCGAAGATGGGCGAGGAGCACGCGCACCTCATCGAGACCGTGCGCTCGGTGGGCTACCGCTTCGGCCAGGGCGGCTGGGCACCCTGACGACCTCCGTCGCCCGGCGACCGCCGGCCGTCAGCCGTCAGCGTCAGCGTTCGGCGTAGGCCCAGGCTTCGATCTCGACGCGTGCCCCGAGCGGCAGACCGGCGACGCCCACCACCGAACGGGCCGGGCGGTGGCGGCCGAGCATCTCCACGTAGACCTCGTTGAAGGCGGCGTAGTCGCCGATGTCGGCGAGGAACACCGTGGTCTTCACCACGTTCTCCCACCGCATGCCGCGTCCGGTGAGGAGATCGGCGACGTTCTTCATGGCCTGGCGGGTCTGGGCCTCGAGTCCGTCGGCCAGGACGGGGCCGTCGGGACCGGGCGCGATGCCGATCTGCCCCGAGCACACCAGCCACGCTCCGGCCCGCATCGCCGGTGTGTACGGCCCCACCGGTGTCGTCATCTCGACCCTCCTCGGTCCAGCGGCCAGTCCGGGGCCAGGCCCGCCGCCAGCCAGGCGGCGGCTGCGGTGGCCGCGAACACGGCGTCTCCCGCCCGCACGGGAGGCCCTTCAGTGTCCTCCATGACGACCTCCACGTGGGGCATATCCCGGGCCGGCAGCACGCCGAAGGACCGGATGGTGAGGTCGAGGACCCGTCCCTCCTCGTCCACGGCCACCCCTTCGCGCCGCACCCAGCCGAGCGCCTGGTGGACGGCGCCGAGGACGTAGGAGCGCAGCACCACGGCGTCGAGGACGGCACCGGCGGCGACGCGCACCGATACCGCGCCCGCACCGTCCATCGCCACGGTGGCGACGGCGCCGTCGGGGCTCGTGACGGTGACGGGGACGCCGGGGCCGACGCGACCCGCCCGCCGGGCGGCGAAGGCGGCGGCGAGGACCGCGCCTTCGGCCCAGCCCGCGGCCCGCAGGTCGGTCGACACCGGAGGCCCGGGCACGGCCACCTCCTCCACGGCCAAGACGAGATCGGGGCCCGCGCCGGCGTGGAGCGCTTCCGCCCAGCCGGTGAGATCCGAGCCCGGGGTGCGGGCGACGCGCACGACGCCGGTCCCGTCGTCCGCCACCGCGCACGCCACCGGAGGCCGCTTGGGCCCGAGCCGGACCACGTCCTCTCGGGCGAGGAGCACCCGGACCGGCCGGCCGTGCTCGTCGGCCAGCCGTCGGGCCACGTCGGCCGCGACGCTCGTGCGCTTGCCCCCGAAGGCACCGCCGTTGGCGAGCGGCCCGGCCGGATCACCGCCCGGCGCGCACCACGAGGCGTCAGGCTCCAGGTAGGCGGGCTCCACGAAGGTCGTGCGCAGGGTGAGGGGGAACTCGCCATGGGGCAGATCGAGCGGATGGCGCAGGGCGACCGTGGAATTGCGTCCCTGCACCTTGCCCGCCGCCACCCGGGCCGCCGCCAGGGTGTCGGCCACGGCCCAGACCCCGGCTCCGTCGGGCACCGCCACGAGCGCGTCGCGCGGCGCGGTGTCGTCGGCGAAACCCGCCCGGCCGAGCACCACGTCGGGGCCGACCACCTGGGGCGTGCCGCCTTCGAGGGTGGCGCGCCGCCCGGCCGCCACCAGGTCACGGCCCCCGCCCGCCGGCAGCTGCCCGCTGGCCACGGCGACGGCGTCGTAGATGGAGCGCCATCCCGTGCACCGGCACAGATGGGCGGCGAGGGCGGTGCCCACGGTGTGCTCGTCGAGCTCGGGACGCCGCGCTTCGGCCCCCGCCAGTCGCATGAGGATGCCCGGCGTGCAGAAGCCGCACTGGCTGGCGCCGGTGTCGACGAACGCCTGCACCCAGCGCTCGCGCACGTCGTCGGGGAGGCCGTCGACGGTGGTGACGCTGCGGCCCTCGACCCGTCGGCACGGGGTGACGCAGGCGACGCGGGGGGCGCCATCCACCCACACGGTGCAGCAGCCACACTGGCCCTGGGGACTGCAGCCGTCCTTGGGGGAGACGCAGCCCAAGCGGTCGCGCAGGGCCTCGAGCAGGGAGGCGCCGTCGTCGGGGACCTCGACGGGGACGCCGTCGAGGACGAAGCGGATCAGCTGCGGATCAGCTGAACGAGGAGCCGCACCCGCAGGTACGGGTGGCGTTCGGGTTGGTGATGTGGAAACCGGCGTCCTGCAGGCCGTCGGTGTAGTCGAGGGTGGAGCCCTTGAGCAGGTCCGCGCTCGCCGCGTCCACCACCACCTTCACTCCCGAGAACTCGCGCACGACGTCGTCGGCCTCGATCTCCGAGTCGAAGAACATCTCGTAGCTGTAGCCCGAGCAGCCCCCGGGACGGACGGCCACGCGCAGGGCGAGGGCCTCGTTCCCCTCCTGGGTCAGCAGGTCGGCGACCTTGGCGGCCGCCTTGTCGCTCAACGTGATGGGGCTCGGCCGCTTGCCGATGTTGACCGATGTCATCGTCGTCACGACTGCAGTGCCTCCCTGACTGGCCGACCACGGTGGGGCGCACCCGCGAAGGTGCTGCCCGCCTGACCACGATTCTACCGGAGGCGCCGCGCTGCGCAGGTCGACGACCGGATCGCGGCCGGTGGAGCGGAGCCCGTCGACGACGCCCCCGCCGGTAGAATTGCCCAGGTGAGCGAGCACGACGCGGCACCGTCCCGGTCCGCCGACGCCGCCGGCCCGGGCACCGGGGCGCCCCTCGACGAGGCGGTCGTGCGCGCCGCTCTGGCCGGGGTGGTCGATCCCGAGCTCGGTGACGACATCGTCAGCCTCGGCATGGTCCGGTCGGTGGACGTCGACCCGGCGAGCGGCACCGTGGGTGTCGAAGTGGCGCTCACCGTCGCCGGCTGCCCGCTGCGCACCCAGCTCCGCACCGACATCGAGGCGAGGGTGGGACTCGTCGCCGGGGTGGAGCGGGTCGAGATCACCATGGGGGTGATGGACGCGGCGGAGAAGGCCGCCCTCATGGACCGGGCCCGCCGCAAGGCCCAGGAGGACAAGGCCCTCGCCACCGACCTGCCCATCTCGGCCCGCGTGCTGGCCGTGTCCTCGGGCAAGGGCGGGGTCGGCAAGTCGTCGGTCACGGTCAACCTGGCCGTCGCGCTCGCCCGCCGGGGTTGCACCGTCGGCCTGCTCGACGCCGACATCTGGGGCTTCTCCGTGCCCCGCATGCTCGGCATGAGCGGCGAGCTGCGCGCCGAGGACAAGAAGATCGTCCCTCTCGAGCGCGCCGTCGGCGACGGCCTCGTCAAGGTCGTGTCCATGGGATTCCTGGCCGAGGAGGACAAGGCCATCATGTGGCGCGGGCTCGTGCTCAACCGCGCCGTGCAGCAGTTCCTCGAGGACGTGCGCTGGGGCGAGGTGGACTACCTCCTCATCGACATGCCGCCGGGCACCGGCGACATCCAGATGGGGCTCGCCCGCATGCTGCCGCGGACCGAGGTGCTCGTGGTCACCACCCCGCCGCTCGCTGCGCAGAAGGTGGCCGCGCGCGCGGCGGACATGGCCCGCAAGGGACATCTGCGGGTGGCCGGCGTCGTGGAGAACATGGGTCCCTTCGAGTGCGAGCACGGCACGTCCTACGCCCTGTTCGGCTCGGGCGGTGGGGCCCGCCTGGCGGCGGAGATCGGTGCCCCGCTCGTCGGGACGGTGCCGCTCCATCCCGACATGGCCGCCGCCGGCGACGCCGGTGACCCGGTGGCCCTCGGCGACGGGCCGCTGGCGGCCGCCTTCGACGCGCTGGCAGCGCGCGTGGCGCAGGAGATCGCCCCCGTGTTGGCGGCGGCCGGCTGCACCGCCCACATGCTCCAGGCGGTGGAGCAGGCGCTCGACGCGGCCGGCGCCTGAACAATTCCGCGAAGCCGTCGCGGGCGCCGGCGGAGGCGCCGCCCTCAGCCCGCCGCCCAGTGCGCCTGTTCGTCCTCGCGGTCGTCCGTCGTGACCCGGCCGTCGTCGGCGAGCTTGCGCAGGTGCGCCCAAAGCGAACGGCGGGCGACCGGGTGCAGCACCTCGTGCACGTCGTCGTAGACCACGGGCACGAGCTCGTCGACCGTCGCCCGGCCGGCCCGTTGCAGGGCACCGAGCACCTTCGCCTCGCGACCGAGACGGTGGTCGATGATGCCGCGCACCACCGGTGCCGGCTCCCCGATGAGCGAGCCGTGACCCGGTGCGATGCACGAGATCGGCGGGTCGAGCTCGAGGAGGCGGCCGAGGCTCGTCAGGTACTGGGCCATGTCGCCGTCGGGCGGCGAGATGACAACGGTGGACCCCTGCATGACGTGGTCGCCAGAGAACAGCATCTGCTCGCCGAGCAGCAACCAGCACAGGTGGTTCGACGCATGGCCCGGCGTGTGCAGGGCCCGCAGGCAGAACCCCTCGCCGGCGAGCTCGAACCCGTCGCCGACGGAGCGGTCCGGCGCGAAGCCGTCGCGGGCGTCGAACCCGACCACCTCGGCACCGGTGCGCTCGGCCAGGGTGGCGGCCGCCGGCGCGTGGTCGGGATGGGTGTGGGTGACCACGATCCACCGGATGCGGCCGTCGCCGGCCTCGACCAGGGCGTCGAGGTGCGCCGCCTCGTCGGGGCCGGGGTCGACCACCACCACCTCGGTCGTGCCGACCAGGTAGGAGTTGGTGCCCGGACCGGTCATGGGACCGGGATTCGGCGCCGTGACGCGCACCACCCCGGGGGCGAGCGCGACCGGACGCGCCGGATCGGCGGCGGCCGACGGGTCGAGGACGGGCTCGGGCGCACTCACGGGCGGCGCTGACTGCGGCCGTCGATGCCGACGGTGCGGACGATGTCGCCGATCTCGGCCGGCGACAGGTCCTCGCCGGTGGGCCCGCGCAGGCCGACCGCCTCGTCGTACTCGGGATCACCGGGGAGCACGATGCGAAAGCCCCTTTCGTCCACCACCACCTTCGGCAGCACGGTGGGGACCATCTTCTCGACGGCCAGCGCGGCGGACAGGAGCTCCTCGCTGGTGGCGAAGCGCGAGATGGCCTCGAGGTTCTTCATGGTCGGGAAGATGAGGTCGAACTCGCCGGCGGCCGCCCGCGCCAGCGCGTCGGCCGGACGCACCCACACGGTGTCCACCGTCTCGTAGTCGTCGTGCACCGGCACCTGCCCGGGCGGCAGCGCGGCGACGAAGAACCGGGTGTCGTAGCGCTTGGGCGATCCCTCGGGCGTGATCCAGTGACTGAAGTAGTGCACCTGGTCGACTGCCAGATGCAGTCCCTCACCGGTGAGCAGCTCGAGGAAGGTGAGCTTCCCGGCGTTGAGCTCGGCCCGGTGCGTCGCCAGGCGGCGCCGGGCCTCGGGGGAGGACATCTCGATGAGCACGCCCCCGGGCGCCGACTCGGCCCGGTAGGCGAGCAGCACGCCCGCTTCCTCGAAGCACTCGCGCAGCGCGGCGACCCAGAAGGCGAGGCCGCCGCTCTCCACCCCGAGCAGCGCGCTCGCCTCGGCGTCGTCTCGCCCGGCCGATGCGTCGCCGGCGGCGGTGGAACGGTCGTCGTCGTCGTCGACCTTGCCGCCGGGGAAGACGTAGGCGCCACCGACGAAATCGGAGTTGATGTGGCGGCGCAGCATGCACACCTCGAGGGCGGGACCCTCCGGCCCGGCCGCGTCGCGCACCAGCATGATCGTGGCGGCGTCGCGCATCGCGGGCGGCGTGGGGTCCGAGGGCGGCGTCATGGGCCCGAGGCTACGGGGAGACACGCCCCTGCCGCCCGCCGCGTCGAGCTCCGACGCGACATCCCACCGGGCGAGGCGTCAGCCGGCGGCGGCGAGGGCCGACTCGACGACCCCGGCGTGCACCATGGCCCGCAACACGATGTCGGCGAAGCGGTCGGGCTCGGCGATGAGCCAGCTGTGGTTGCCGGGCACGACCTCGCCGGTCACCGACGCGGCCCGGCACAGAGCCGAGAAGCCGGCGTGGGGCACGAGACGGTCGCGGTCCGACCACACGATCTGGATCGGGGTTCCCCGTTCCGACACGGCCGCGATCTCGGTGATCAGATGGGCCTGGCGGACGAACTCGCCCACGCGCCACATGGCGAGGGGATTGTGCACCAGGTTGGGCACCGCCTCCCCGAGGAGCGCCGGCAGGACGCGGGTGAGGGTGGGAAGGGCGAGCAGGTCGGCGCCGATGTGGCGGCCCCACTCCCACAGCGGGCGCTGGGCGGCGATCACCGGGCCGGGGCCGGCCCACGGGAAACCGCCCACGGCGTTGCACAGGACGACGCCCCGGACGAGCTCGGGATGGTCGTGGGCCAGCTGGATGGCCACCCCACCGCCGAAGGAGTGGCCCACCACCATGGCGGGCTCGTCGATCTCACTGCTGCGCAGGTAGGAGGCCGCCCACCGGGCGTACCCGGCGAAGTTGCAGTCC
>DASRBM010000009.1:0-4762 GCA_035653635.1 Acidimicrobiales bacterium
GCGTGGTGCGAGTGCGGGCGGCGCGGGTCCTGGTGGTGAGTGCGACGGTCTTCGTGCTCGCCGGCTGCTCGACGAGCCCACCGCGGACGCGGGGCGTCACCTCCACGTCGGCACCGCCGGCCACGGCGCCGATCGGCACGACCACCACGCTGCCCGAGCCGACCACGACCACCGTCGCTCGCACGACCACCACGACCTCGCCGCCGACGACGACGACCACCCAGGCACTCCTCGACTGGGACAGCCCGGCGAGCGTGACGAGCGGTGTCCCGGCGCACGTGGCGTCGATCTCGCCGTGCCCGCCGGCGCCGACCCCGAAGGACTCGGTGAAGGTGATGATCACGCTCGGACAAGGCGCCTCCAACGTCCTGCTCGACGGCAACGCCGACGGCAGCTGGTCCGGCGACGTGACGTTCAACTTCAGCGGACTCCCGAGCCCCACGACGATCACGGCCACGTGCCGCGACTTCTTCGGCAACGGGTCGAACCCCTACGCCTCCTACCAGACCCGCAGCGTGGTGGTGTCCTCCTCGTAGCATCGGGCGCGTCGCCGGGTGGTGGCGGTCTAGCGTCTGGACGACTGTCCGGCCGAGAGGAGGATCCGTGGAGCAGACGCCACAAGCGGAGCACATCGGCCTGCTCTTCGATCCCCGCTCCACGCTCGACGAGCTCGCCGGACAGCGCCGGCGTTTCGCCGCCGCCGTGGAGGGACTCTCCGAGGAGGAGCTGGCAGCCCCCTCGCGCTGTGCCGAGTGGACGGTGGCCGACGTGCTGCGCCATCTCGTGTGGGTCGACCGCACCATGCGGAGGATCTGGGCGGGCGAACGCGCCATCCCGAAGGACTTCGACGCCCGCATCACCCCGAACGACGCCGTCCGCGACGAGCGGGCGGTCTCCGACAAGGAGATCCGGGAGCGGTACCTGACGTCGACGACCGCCATGGCCGCCGAGCTCGAAGGCGCGGATCCCGAACGGTTCGGGCTGCCGAGCCGGTCACCGGCCGGGCCGGTGCCGTGGTGGATGAGCGCCGTGCACATCGGTTGGGACTCGGCCGTCCACGAGCGCGACGTGCTGCTGCCGCTCGGGCTGACGTCGCAACCGTCGAGCGCCGAGGTGGAGGTCTGTCTGGCCTACTCGCTCGTCCTGACGTCGTTCTTCGCCGGCGCAGATCCGCTCTCGGTCCGCGTGGGCACGGTCGCTCTCTCTCGTGACGACGGTCCGGTCGTCGTCCGCCCGGCCACGGGCGAGCAGACGTCCCGATCCCCGGAGGCCGCGATCGCCGTGCCCGACCCGGTGGCGGCGATCGACGCCCTCAGCGGGCGGGGTCCCGTCGAGGAGTCGATGGCCGGCGACGCGGCGGTGATCCATCGCCTCGGTGGCCTCGCAAGGTACTTCACCACCGTTCCCGGCTGATCAGGGCGCACGCCGGGATCAGATCTTGAGGCCCACCACCGGCGCCGCGATCGGCTTCTCGCCCATGGACCCGATGTAGCGGGCGTCGCCGAAGGCATAGACGCCGCCGTCGGAGGACACGAGCCAGTAGCCGCCGCCGTCGGGTGTGACGGCCATGCCCACCACCGGCGCCGCGATCGGCTTCTCCCCCATGGCGCCGAGGAAGCGGGCGTCGCCGAAGGCGTAGACGCCGCCGTCGGAGGACACGAGCCAGTAGCCGCCGCGATCTCGTGTGGGCGCCATCGTCACCACCGGCGAGGCGAGGTGCATGCCGCTCGTGGAGCCGCAGTACGGCGCGTTCCCGAAGCTGAAGATGCCGCCGTCGGCGCCGACCTCCCAGTACCCACCGGGCACGGCCGGGGCGCTGCAGGGCACCTGGGGGTTGTAGGCGGTGCCGGCGTTCCCCGTGAGCTGCGGATCGTGGTGGAACATGGGCCAGCTGCCCTTCTCCGCCACGTTCGAGCCCTTCGCCCCCGTGATCTCGTAGTGGAAGATCTCGCCCTGGTTGCTCCCGTTGTAGCCGGCGAGCGTGATGCCCACCGTGCCGTTCGGATCGTCGGTGACGAGCGGCGAATTCTGGAATCCGCACCACGGTGCCAGGGTCGTGATGAGCTGCCCGGTCCCGGTGAAGATGTCCACGCCGCTCGTGGTCGGCACGAGTACGTCCTGACCGTTGCCGAACAGGTCGGCCGTCACCACCGAGCCGTAGACGGGGGCGGGCACGTTGGCCTGCCAGTCGACGTGGCCGGTCGGGCCGTCGAGGACGTACACGGTGCCGTTCGCGCCGTTGTTGGTGCCCTCGACGACCTGGAGCTGGCCGTTGCCGAGCACGTCGGCGAGCGCCGGGCTCGACGACGTGAGCCCGGCCAGGGTGTCGGACCACAGCACCTGGCAGGAGGTGTTGAAGGCGAGGAGCTGGTTCGTCTGCGAGGCGCCGGCGTAGTAGCTGCCGGTGCCGACGACGATGCCGACGGCCTGGCTCGGCCCGAGGAACTCACCGACCGCGGGCGAGGAGTCGACTTCCTGGTTGGTGTCGTACTCGCAGTCCTGACCCTGGTTGGGGAGCGGCTTGCCGGCGTTGCCGGCGGGCGACAGGACCCGGAGGTGGCCGCCGCTCGAGTAGTGCCGTTCGTAGGCGAGCCCGGCGGTGGAGGCACCCCCCTCCACGATCTCCGTCACGCCGTTGCGGTACAGATCGGCCAGCGCGGGCGTGCTGAAATTGCTGTCGGCCTCGATCCACGGGAACCCCGGGAGCAGGGCGCCGCTCGCGGCGTCGAGGGCGTCCTCCTCCTGACCGAGCGACCCGGCGACGACGCCGGTCGCCCCTCGCAGGTTGCCCACGGCGAGCGACGCCTGCACCCCGTTCACCCCGTAGGGATCGGTCGGCGGGTTGTGCTCGGTGGCGAACCACTGCACGTGGCCCGTCGGGCTGATCGCGGCGTAGCCGCCCTGCAGGGGGTCGAAGGCGTTGCCCTCGCCGACGTAGACGGTGTCGCCCGGCCCCGACAGCGACGCCACCGAAGGCGTGGAATCGATGGGGACGCCGCCGTCGTAGTACGGCCATCCCGGCACCGGCGTCGCCGCCGAGCCGGCGAGGTAGTACGCGTAGAGCTCACCCTTGCGGTCCCCCACCACGGCAGCCGGGCCTCCCGGCAGCTGGGCGACGATCGGGGAGGACTCGGCGATCGGGCCACCGGCGTCGTCGAGCGACACCGACCAGGTCTGGCCGAGCGTCGGACGTGGGGCGGCGGGCTGGCCAGCCGCGGAGGTTCCGGCCGTCGAGCTCGTCGAGGAGGGTGCGGCCACGGTGGGCCGGTCGACGGTCAAGCCCGAGGCAGCAGCCGGCGTGGAAGAAGTGCGCTCGTGCAGCGACAGCTGCAGAGAGCCGAAGACGCCGGCGAGCAGCGCGAGGGCCACGAGCGAGGCACGTCGCCCCGGTGTCCCCACGACGCGCGCCAAGCGTCGGCCTGCGCGGGACGGAGCGCCCCGGTGCGTGCCCGGAAGCCGCGGGCGCGCGGAATGGTGTTCCATGGCTCAACTCATCGGCGGGAATCGGCGGCGGCTAGAGGTGGCAGAAAGGTACTCGGCCCCACCGCCGCGGTGGTGCCGCAGGTCGCGCCATGCGCGATCGCCAAAGTCGTGAGACGCAACCGGCGATGCGTCTCCGCAACCCGCCATGCGCGCTCACACGCGCGTGGCGACGGACGGTCCTAGCCGGACACCTTGCGGCCGACGAGATGGAAGATGCGGCTCAGTTGCCGGTACGGATCGCGCCGGCCCGCCTGGAGCTCCACGGCCGCGATCGCGGCCAACTGGTCAGGGTCGCGCGGATCGAGGGGGGCGCCACTCAGGTCGAACCAGTCGACGAACAGCCACACGCCGTACCACTGCAGTGGTTCCACGGCGCGGGCGCTCAGGCGCGCCGTGATGCCCGCCACGGTGTCGCCGCGGGTGGGCAGACCGAGGACCCCGATCTCGCTCTTCGCGTCGAACGCCGCCAGCGCGTCGTCCCACCGCTGCTCGAGCGCCGGACGCACGGCCGCCGCGTCGGCGTTGCCGGTCATGACGGAGACCAGCCCGCCCGTCGTCGTGCACCGGCACAGCTGGTCGATCACAGGATCGGGATCCTCGAGATAACCGAGCACCCCGTGGCAGAGCACGGCGTCGAAGCGTCGCCCGCCGACGGCGCGCTCGGCGTCCTCGCCGGTCGCCTCGACCAGTCGCACCCGGCCCTGCACCTCGGCCGGGAGCTGTTCGAGCCGGTGGCGCGCTTTGTCGAGCATGGACGACGACGGATCGAGCAGGGTCACGTCGTAACCGGCCAGCGCCAGCGGGAACGACTGGTGCCCTCCGCCGCCGCCGACGTCGAGCACGGTCGCCGGAGGAGGCGAAAGGTGCTCGAGAAGTTGCTGGTGCATGACGTAGGTGCGCACCCGGCCCTTCGCCGTGGCGTACGCACCGTCGACGAACCGATCGGCCAGTCCGGCCCAGGCGTCGTCACCCACCGAGCCACCCTACCGCTGGAAGACGTGCGCTCACTCGTCGAAGAGGATCGCCCCGCCGGTACCAACATACCGCGCCGAGGGGGGCTTGCCGCAAGCGGCCGACGCGTGCTGATCATGTCGCGTCGCGCCGGCGTGTACGCCGCCGCGTTCCCCGAAGGAGGGCCGTGGACGGACACGACGTCGTCATCGCAGGGGGAGGACCGACCGGCTTGATGCTCGCGGCCGAGCTGACGCTCGCCGGCGTGGACGTCCTCGTCGTCGAGCGCCGCGAGAGTCAGGAGCTCGACGGCTCGCGCTCGGGCGGC
>DASRBM010000010.1:0-9028 GCA_035653635.1 Acidimicrobiales bacterium
AGCATCGCCACCGAGTGCAACGACGTGGCCACCACGGCCAGCGAGTTCGGGACCAAGGAGCTGGGATCGGCAAGCGGCCAGACGAAGGCCGTCTACGCGGGAGGATCGCTCCAGGGCCAGCCCCGCAAGTACGCCGTCATCGCGCCCGACAACCCGTGGTACCAGGACTGCGCCAACGCGTCCATCGCCTTCTCCAACGCGCACGGCCAGCCCATCAGCGACGACATCCAGTACCAGCTCGACCTGTCGACGCTGTCGAGCCAGGCCTCGACCGTCATCTCCAAGCTGGCCAACGACGGCATCACCACCATCTACTGCGGCTGCGACCCGATCTTCCCCATCTATCTGTCGTCACGGGCGCACGAGCAGGGCTACTACCCGGAGTGGGTCGTCGTCGGCGTGGCCCTGACCGACACCGACATCGTCGGTCAGCTGTTCGACCAGTCGGAGTGGAGCCACGCCATCGGGATCAGCTACGCCGGACCCACGCTGCCGGCCCAGGCGACACTCGGATACGCGGCCTACAAGTCGGTGCGCAGCGACGAACCGGCCCACGAGGTCGACCTCATCTACGCCCAGATGTACGAGATGGCCCTCGGCATCGAGATGGCGGGACCGGACCTGACACCCCAGACGCTGCTGCAGGGGTTCCGGGCCTACCCCGGGAGCATCCCCAACGCGCCAAATGCCGAATTCGGCACCTGGGCGTTCCCGTCGGGGCACTTCACGCCCCAGGTCGACTCCTGGATCATCTCGTGGAACGCCAACCGGGTGTCGACCTACGACAACAAACAGGGCGCCTACCAGATCGACAGCCCCCGCTACCAGAACGGCCAGTACCCGACAGGGCCACCGCCCCTGCCGCAGGGATTCCCGTTCACCCCCCAGCACTCGTGACGGGCTGACCGCCGGTGCGCCTGCCCTCTGTCGCCGCGCTCGACCGCCTCCACCCGCGCCTGCGCGCGCTCATCTACACGGTGTCGGCCGCCATCGTGCTGCTCGTCATCGTCCCGGCGGTCCTGCCGTCGAAGGCCCCGGCCGGGCTCATCCTCCTCGGCATCGAGGTCGGGGCGGTGAACGGGCTCCTGGCCATGGGCCTCGTGCTCGTCTACCGCGCCACCCGGGTGGTGAACTTCGCCTACGGCTCGATGGGCGCGCTCGCCGGCACGCTCGGGGTGCTGCTGTATCTGGTGGAGCACTGGAACTGGTTCCTGTGCCTCGGGATCGGCGCCGTGGCCGGCGTGGTCCTCGGGCTCGCAGCCGACGGGACGTTCCGGTGGTTCTTCAACTCGCCGCGCATCATCCTCACCGTCGCCACCATCGGGCTGTCGGGTGCCTGGGGCGGCCTGCAGGTCCTCATGACCCAGTGGTTCGGCAAGACGGCGGTGGGTGCCTTCCCCACGCCGCTCACCAACGCGCACGTCCAGATCCGACCGGTGATCTTCACGGGCAACGATCTGCTCATCGGCTGCCTGGTCCCCGTCGTGCTCGTGGGGCTCGGATGGTTCCTGCTGCGCACCGACGCGGGCGTGGCCGTGCGGTCGATGTCGGACAACGCCGAGCGGGCGATGCTCCTCGGGATCCCGGTGAAGCGCCTCTCCACACTGGTGTGGGTGATCGCCGGGCCCATCGCCGCGCTGACGGTGATGGTGAACGCCCCGTCGCAGGGCCTCACCCTGGCGGCCGGGGTGGGGACCGGACCCGAGATCCTGCTCCCCGCGCTGGCGGCCTTCGTGCTGGCGCGCATGGAGTCGCTCCCCATCGCCTTCGGGTCGGCCGTGGGGCTCGGCGTGCTCACCACCGCCATCCAGTTCAACGTGTCGAAGCAGTCGGTGTCGTCGGTGGTGTTCCTCGTCGTCATCCTCGTCGCCCTGCTGGCGCAGCGGAAGCGTGCCAGCCGGGCGTCGGAGATCGAGGGCTCGTGGCAGGCGGTGGGGGTGCTGAAGCCCATCCCCGAGGCCCTGCGCAAGCTGCCGGAGGTCGTGGCGGCGCGCACGGGCGTGCTCGTCGCCATCGGCGGACTGCTCGTGGCCGTGCCGTTCATCGTCGGTGTCGGCTCCACCTTGTCGTTCACCTTCGCCCTCATCTACGGCCTGGTGGCCGTGTCCCTCGTGCTGCTGTCGGGATGGTCGGGCAACATCAGCCTCGGCCAGTTCGCCCTGGCCGGCGTGGGGGGCGTGATCGCCGGCGACCTCGTGGCCAAGTCCAACGTGGACCTCTTCCTGTGCCTCGCCGCCGCCGGCGGCGCGGGGGCCGCCCTCGCCCTGCTCGTCGGGGTGCCTGCGCTGCGGATCCGCGGGCTCAATCTGGCCGTCACCACGCTGGCCCTCGCCATCGCCGCCAACGACTTCTTCATCAACCCGACGAACTTCGAGCACCTGCTGCCGGGCTCGATCAGCCCCCCGGTGCTGTGGAAGCGGTTCGACCTGTCGAGCTACCGGGCCAACTACTTCTTCGTCCTCGGCATCCTCGCCCTCGCCATCCTCTTCGTGCGCGGCGTGCGCCAGGGCCGGCCCGGTCGTGCCTTCCTGGCCGTGCGCGACAACGAGCGGGCCGCCGGCGCCATGGGCGTGCCCACAACCCGGGCCAAGCTGGTCGGGTTCGTGACCGCAGGCGTCATCGCCGGGGTGGCCGGGGCGCTGTACGCCACCACCTTGCGGGCGGTCGGCTTCGACACCTTCGACCCCTCGCTCAGCATCCTCGTCTTCGCCATGGCCGTCATCGGCGGGCTCGGTTCGATGACCGGTGCCCTGCTCGGCGTGGCCGTCATCGAGCTGCTGCTGCACTTCCTGCCCGGGATCCAGTGGGGATATCTCATCACCGGCCTCGGTCTGGTCGTGATCCTGCAGGCGCTGCCCGGCGGCATCGGCCATGCCGTCTTCAGCCTGCGCGACCGGTTGCTGCGGGTGGTGGCCGAGCGCCGCTCCATCGAGGTGCCGAGCCTGGTGGCGGACCGGCGGGTGGCCACGAGCGAGCACCACGAGGAGGCCATCCTCGCCGGCGCCCTCACCGACCGGGCCGACGAGCTCGGCGAGCAGACGGCGGCGGAGCTGGCCGTCACCGGCGAGGGGCCGGGCGCCGACGAACCGGTCACCGCCCCGGTGCCGGCGGTGGCGGCGACCGCCCTCGGCACGAACGGCGACGGCTACGGCCCGCGCCCGGTGCTGCGTTCCAAGGGAGTGGAGGTCTCCTACGGGCCGGTGCAGGTGCTCTTCGGTGTCGACCTCGACGTGTACGAGGGCGAGATCGTGGCGCTGCTCGGCACGAACGGCGCCGGCAAGTCGACCTTGCTCAAGGCGGTGAGCGGGCTCGTGAAGGTCGGTGGCGGTGCGGTCGAGTACGGCGGCCGGCCCACCACGAACACCGCCCCCGACGCCATGGCCAAGCAGGGCATCGGCCTCATGCCCGGTGGACGCGGCATCTTCCCCACCCTGACGGTGGAGGAGAACCTGCGCCTCGCGGCGTGGCTCATCCGCAAGGACAAGCAGCGCACGGCCGGCGCCCGCCGCCAGGCGCTCGAGCTGTTCCCCATCCTTGGCCAGCGCCTGCACCAGCAGGCGGGCAACCTGTCGGGCGGAGAGCAGCAGATGCTGTCGCTCGCCATGGCCTTCATGACCCGGCCCAAGGTGCTCATGATCGACGAGCTGTCGCTCGGGCTCGCCCCGACGATCGTGGCCCAGCTCCTGCAGGTCGTCCGCATGCTGCACGACATGGGCACCACCATCGTGGTGGTGGAGCAGTCGGTCAACGTGGCCCTCGAGCTCTCCGAGCGCGCCGTCTTCCTCGAGAAGGGCGAGGTGCGTTTCTCCGGACCCACCTCGCAGCTGCTCGACCGGCCCGACATCCTCCGCTCGGTGTTCATCGCCGGCGCCAGCGCGGTGACCGAGATCATCGGTTCGGGCGGCGACAAGCCCATCGCGCACCACGACGTGGTCGACGCCGACGGGCAGCTGCGCCAGCCGCCGCCGGCCGACGCCCCGGTCGTGCTCGAGGTCCGCCATGTCACCAAGCGCTTCGGCGGGATCCGGGCGGTGGACGAGGTCAGCCTGCAGCTGCGCCAGGGCGAGATCCTCGGACTGATCGGCCACAACGGCGCGGGCAAGACGACACTGTTCGACCTCATCTCGGGCTTCCTGCCCCTCGACGGTGGACGCGTCATCCTCGGGAAGATGGACATCGGCGAGTGGCCGGCCCACATGCGGGCCCTGGCCGGCATCGGCCGGACCTTCCAGGAGGCGAAGCTCTATCCGTCGTTGACCGTCGCCGAGACGATCGCGGTGGCCTTCGAGCGACACCTGCAGTCGCGCGATCTCGTGGCCGCCGGCCTCCGTCTGCCGGCGTCGCTCGACTCGGAGGCCGACGTCGCCGAAAAGGTGGAGACCCTCGTCCACACCATGGGCCTGTCCGCCTTCCGGGAGAAGCTCGTGGGCGAGCTGTCGACCGGCACCCGTCGCATCGTCGAGCTCGCCTGTGTGCTGGCTCAGGACCCGGCCGTGGTGCTGCTCGACGAGCCCTCCGGGGGCGTCGCCCAGCGCGAGACCGAGGCGCTCGGCCCGCTGCTGCAGCGGGTGCAGCAGCACACCGGATGCTCCATCCTCGTCATCGAGCACGACATGCCGCTGCTCACCGCCATCTGCGACCGCATGATCGCCCTGGAGCTCGGTGAGGTCATCGCCGAGGGCACGCCGTCGGAGATCCTCGAGCACCCGCAGGTGATCGAGTCCTACCTCGGGACCGACGTCACCACCATCGAGCGGTCGGGCGCCCGCAGCGGCTGAGGCGCCGGCAGCGGCGGAGGCCGCCCGCCGCCGCCGCGGCGAAATCCCTGTTCAGCGTCGCAACACTCACCTTTGCACCCCTCCCCGGGGACCTTTGACCCTGCATTCACAAGGGGGTGCAGGAGCATCGTTGTACCCAAGAGCCCCCGCTCCCCGGGGACGGAGAATCAAGGAGCACAACGTTGCGACGCAAGACCTTCGACCTCATCCTCACGGTTGGCGGCGCAGCTCTCACCGTCGTCCTGCTCGCCGCAGGCGCCCTGGGACTGTGGGGCTACCACTACGCCAGCTCGAACGTCCACGACCAGCTGGCCATGCAGCAGGTCACCTTCCCGGCCGCCACCGACGCCGCCTTCAAGGCGCTACCGGCCGTCGACCGGGCCGCCATCGCTCCGTATGCCGGACAGGAAGTGCTGAACGGGCCGCAGGCGAAGGCCTACGCCGACCACTTCATCGCCGTGCACCTGAGCGAGATGCCGTACAAGGGCGTGTACTCGGCCGTCTCCACCGCCAGCCGGGCCAACCCCAACGACGCGGCGCTGAAGGCCGAGGTGCAGACCGTGTTCCAGGGCACCACCCTGCGGGCCATGCTGCTCGAGGCCTACGCCTTCGGGACGATCGGTGAGGTGTCGCTGTGGGGCGCCATCATCTCCTTCATCCTGGCGGGCGCGATGCTCATCCTGACGGCGCTCGGCCTGTGGCACACCCGGCGCACGCCGAAGGACCTCGAGTTCCCGAAGTCCTTCACCGAGGAGAAGGTGCTCGCCGGCGTGTGACAAGCCGCCCCCCATCGCGGTAGCGGAGGGAACCGTCGAGGACCCGGCCCCCTGGGGCCGGGTCCCGGCGCGTCCGGGCGCCTCTCAGTCGCCGAGACTGTGGCGCAGCTCCTCGAGCTCGCCACGCAGCTGCTCCATCTCGCCACGCAGCTGCTCCATCTCGCCACGCAGCTCCTCGAGCTCGCGCCGCAGGGCGTCGTCGCCCGCCGGACGGACGGGAGGGGCCGACGCCGTCGAGGACGCCGGCATGGCGGCGCCCGTGGCGGCCGGGCCGTGCGGACCCCCGTCCGAGTCGCCATCGGGCGACGCCAGGTCCGCGGGGGCGAAGGCGTGGACGAAGCGCTCCTCCTTGCGGCCCGGCGCCCGGGGCAGGCGCCGCACGAGCGGCTCGTCGCGCGCGGTGAGGGCGCGCAGCTCGGCCTCGACCTCGGCCAGATCGGCGAAGCGGGCCATGCGCTCGGTGCGGGCCCGCAGCTCACCGACGGTCTGGGGACCGCGCAGCATGAGCACGGCCAGCAGTGCCAGCTGCTCCTGGCCGAGACCGAGCTGTTCCTGGAGCTCGTGGCGGTAGCGCAGCGCCGAGCGGCCGTGCGACGGGTGCACGAACCGGGCGAGGCCGCGCGCCTTGGCCCTCGTCACCGCCTCCTCCACGACCGCCTCGGGGTAGGTCACCACCGGGTCGCGGTTGGAGGTCTGGTTGCAGGCCAGGGTCAGGGCGTTGAGCGTGAGCGGGTACTGCTGCGGCGTGGTGAGCTGCTTCTCGACGAGACAGCCCAGCACCCGCACCTCCTCGGCGGTGAGCTCCACGAGCCGAGCTTAGGGGCCGGGAAATAGCGCTCCCGGCTGCGGCGTTGGCCCAGGACGGAAGGGAGAACCAACCCATGGAGATCAAGGACCTCGGCCACGTCGTGCTCTACGTGCGCAACCTCGAGCGCTCGATGGCCTTCTACCGGGACGTGCTCGGCTTCCGTCCCATCTTCGGCGACGCGCTCGGGTTCCCGGCCGCCGCCTTCAGCTCGGCATCGGGTCGCACCCACCACGAGCTGCTGCTCATCGAGGTCGGCGAGGACGCCGCCCCCCTGCCGCACGGCCGGCGTGTGGGCATGTACCACTTCGGGCTGAAGGTCGGCGACAGCGACGACGAGCTGCGCGAGGCGGTGGCGGCCCTCGAGCGGGCGGGCGTGACCATCACCGGCGCGAGCGATCACACGGTGACCCACAGCCTCTACATCCTCGATCCCGACGGCAACGAGATCGAGCTGTACATCGACGTGCCCGGCGTCGACTGGCGCTCGGATCCGGCCCTCGTGGCCAGTCCCATCAAACCGCTGCGCCTGTAGGTGACGACCGCCGGGGACCCCGCCTCGGCGCCGGCCGGGTATGACCGGGACGTGACCCCCGTCCAGGAGGCGCCGGCGCGCCCCGCCGGCGACGACGACGCCGGCACCCGGCCTGATCCCCCGCGCCGCAGCGCCTGGCAGCGGGCCTGGCGGTGGCTCCGGCCCACGGCGTCGCTCGTGCTGCTCGGCGTGGCCGGGTACCTGCTCGCCGGCCGGGCCACCCAGGTGGCGGCCGCGTGGCACCTGCTCGGGCGCCTGCACTGGAGCTGGGTCGGCGTGGCCGTCCTCTTCGAGGCCGCCTCCATGGTCGTCTTCGCCCGCATGCAGCGCTGGTTGCTGCGCGCCGGCGGGGTGGAGGTGCCGCTGCGGACCATGGTCGAGATCACGGTGGCGGGCAACGCCGTGTCGGCCACATTGCCCGGCGGCGTCGCCTGGGCCGGCGCCTGGGTCTTCGGCCAGTTGAGCCGGCGGGGCGTGAGTCGTTTTCTGCGGGTGTGGATGTTCCTCGTCGCCGGTGCCGTGTCGAGCTTCGCCCTCTTCGTGGTGGTGGCCGTCGGGATCGAGCTGGCGGGGTCGGAGGGGCCGGTGGCCGGGTTGCGCTGGGCCGTGCTGGCACTCGCCGCCATCCCGGTCTTCTTCGTGCTCGTGCTCACCGTGCGCAACAGCACGCCGGTGCGGGCACTGCGCCGGGCGCTCGGACGGGCCGTGGCGCGCGTGCCCGGCGGCAGCTGGATCTCGGGCAAGGTGCGGGGGCTCGTGCGCCGGGTGGAGGCCGTGCGCCTGAGCGGCTTCGGGTGGGCGGAGGTCCTCGGCCTCGGGCTGCTCAATTGGCTCGACGACTGCGCCGTGCTCGTGGCCTGCCTCCTCGCCCTGCAGGTGCCGGTGCCGTGGCGGGGCATCTTCGTCGTCTACGGGCTCACGCAGGTGGCCGCGGCCCTGCCCATCACGCCGGGGGGCATCGGCGTCGTCGAGGGCACCCTGGCCGGGCTGCTGCACGCCTACGGCGTGCCCCTGCAGGAGGCCCTGGCAACGGTGATCGTGTACCGCATCGTGAGCTTCTGGGGTCTCGTCCCCGTGGGCTGGGGCACCTGGGTGGCGCTCGACCTGCTCGGCAAGCGCGGGCGGCGGCCGGGACTGGCCCATCCGTGGGCCGAGCACGGACCGAAGCGGCCCGACGGCGCACGCCGTCGGGGGTTGCGCCTGCTGCCCGACCCCGAGCCGTGTCCGGCCTGCGCGGTCGACGGCCGCGAGCTCCCCGCCGCCTCCGGCCCGCGCTGAACCGGGTCAGCCTCGCAGTACCTGCCCGGGCCGGGCGTCGAGCCCGGCGTCGTCAGGGGCCCCGTCGCGCCGGATGACCACGCCGTTCACGAGCACATGGGTGACGCCGACCGGGGAATCGGCGGTGAGGCGCTCGCCGTCGGCCGGGAAGTCCCACAGCCGCCGCAGCGGACCGGGCGCGACCGTGTCGGGATCGAACACGCAGACATCGGCGCGCATCCCCGGCGCCAGCACGCCGCGATCGGCGAGGCCGTAGACGCCGGCCGGCTCGGCCGTGAGCTTGTGCACGGCCCGCTCGAGCGACATGACCTGCCGGTCGCGCACCCAGTTGCCGAGGAGGTCGGTGGCGAAGCAGGCGTCGCACAGCTGCGACACGTGGGCGCCGGAGTCGGCCAACCCGAGGAGCACGTTGTCGCGCGGCAGCAGCCAGGCGATGCCCTCCTTGTCGTCGTTGGCGACGACAGACCAGAACCGCGTCTTCAGGTCGTCCTGGAGTGAGATGTCGAGCACCACGTCGAGCGGCGTGCATCCCCACTCCTCGGCCAGCGCCACGACCGGGCGGTCGACGAGGTCGGGACGGCTGGGCGACTCCGCCACCGACACGGCCGGCCAGTTGAAGGGGAAGCCGCCGTTGGCGCCCGACAGGTCGGCCCACGCGGTCTGCCGCCAGGCCGGATCGCGGTAGGCGGCGAGGCGCTCCTCGTGCGAGTGGCCCATGATGGCGGCGAAGCTCTCACGGCTGTTCAGCGTGAAGGGCTCGGCCAGGTTCATCTGGAAGACGAGCGGGCGGCACGACACCTGGGGCCAGACCTCGACGCCCTCGGCGCGCGCGGCGTCGTGCTCGGCCACCACCTTC
>DASRBM010000011.1:0-12308 GCA_035653635.1 Acidimicrobiales bacterium
GCCCTTCGAGCCGGGCCAGAGCGGCGCCGAGGCAGAAGTGGATGCCCTGGCCGAAGGTGAGCGTCTGGCCGATCTCACGGTGGATGTCGAAGCGGTCGCCGTCGGGATGACGACGGTCGTCGCGGTTGGCCGAGCCCACGAGGACGATGACGATGCTGCCCTCGGGGAGGGTCCGCCCCTGGATCTCGACTTCGCGCGACGTCACCCGGGCCATGTGGTGGGCCGGCGGCTCGAAACGCAGGATCTCCTCGACGGTGTTCTGCACGAGCGACCGGTCCTTCGCCACCTCGCGACGCTGGTCGGGATGCTCGGCCAGGACCTTCGCCGTCCAGCCGATGAGGCGGTTCGTCGTCTCGTTGCCGGCGCCCGAGATCACTTCGAGGTAGGTGAGCAGCTCCTGGCGCTCGAGGCGCCTGGTCGTGCCCGTCTCGTCGACGAACTCCGCGTGCAGCAGATCGGTCATGAGGTCGTCCGACGGGTGCTCGGTGCGCCAGTCGATGTAGTCGGCGAAGACCTGGCCGCTCAGGAGCCCGTCGGCCGACACCTTCATCGGCTTGCCCGCCTCGGTCCGGAGGTTGGCGTCGGCGTGGTCGCGGATGGCCTCCTGGTCCGATTCCGGGATGCCGAGGAGCATGCTGATCGTCTTCATCGGCACCTGGGCGCCGAGCTCGGCGATGATGTCGAAACGGTCCTCCCCGACGAGGGGATCGAGGCACTGGGCGCAGAAGCCGCGGATCTTGTCCTCGAGCTCGGCCACGCGACGGGGGGAGAACACCCGCGACATGAGCCGGCGGTGGATGGTGTGCTCGGGCGGATCCTCGAAGATGAAGACCCCCGGGGGGAGCTCGATCCCGGCGCGGATCAGCTCCAGGATGCCGCCCTTGCCCGAGATGAACGCGGCGTTGTCGAGCAGTGTGCGCTCCACGTCGGCCCACCGGGTGACGGCGTAGAAGTCGTGGACGTCGTTGTAATAGAGCGGCGACTCTTCGCGCATCCGGCGGTAGACGGGATACGGGTCGGCGATGATCCCGACGTCGTAGGGGTCGTAGTAGAGGTCGTTCGCCGTCGCCGTCATGCCCACCCCCGGGGAGTCCCGAACAGAATTGGTGCCAGGACTATGACACGAATATCGTGGGGGTTGCAATCCGTTGCTCCAGCTGGCGGCCTGCGCGATATTTAGGCATCGAAGCAATTGGCGGCGCCCGCTGGTGGGTGCCGGGGGACGGCGCCGAGGCGCCCTCCGTTCCGAGGAGGCCTGAGCTCCTGTGATCGATCCGGCGACGGTCAACTTCTTCCGCGACAGGGCCGTGCAGGACGACCCCTATCCGTACTTCGACGCCCTGCGGTCCACCGCACCGGTGTGGCAGGAACCCCACTACGGCGTCTACATGGTCACCGGCTACGAGGAAGCGCTCGCCGTCTACAACGACGCCGTGCACTTCTCCTCGTGCAACACCGTGAGCGGTCCCTTCAAGAAGTTCTCGGTGCCGGTAGAGGGCGACGACATCACCGCCGTCATCGAGGCCCACCGTCACGAGCTGCCCTTCAGCGATCAGCTGCCCGCCTTCGACCCGCCGCGGCACACCGAGCACCGCCGGCTCCTCATGCGCCTCCTCACGCCGCAGCGCCTTCGCGCCAACGAGGAGTTCATGTGGCGTCAGGCCGACCGGCAGCTCGACCCCCTCGTGGAGGCAGGTGTCGGGGAGTTCATCGGTGCCTACGCCGAACCGTTCACATTGGTGGTCATCGCCGACCTGGAGGGCGTCCCCGAGTCGGACCACGGATTGTTCAAGGAGCGGCTGTCGACGCTCGCCGGCCAGCTCGAGCACAAGCCGCTCGAGTTCCTCTACGACCAGTTCACGGCCTACATCGAGGACCGCCGCCGCTCGCCGCGCGAGGACATCATGACGGCCATGGCCACGGCGACCTTCCCCGACGGATCGCTTCCCGAGGTGAAAGACGTCGCCCTCCTCGCCGCCAACCTGTTCGCCGGCGGCCAGGAGACGACGGTGCGGCTCCTGTCGTTCGCCCTGCGCCTCATCGCCGAGCGCCCGGAGCTCCAGAAGCGGCTCCGCGAGGACCGGGACCGCATCCCGAATTTCATCGAGGAGACGCTGCGCTACGAGAGCCCGCTGCGGAGCCAATTCCGCATGGCCCGCACGAAGGTCACCGTTGGCGGGGTGGAGATCCCGGCCGGCGGGACGATGATGCTCCTGCCCGGCGCGGCGAACCGCGACCCCCGGATGTTCCCCGACCCGGGTGAGTTCGACGTCGACCGCCAGAACGCCCGCTTGCACGTGGCCTTCGGGCACGGCATCCATCACTGCGCCGGGGCGCATCTCGCCCGGGCCGAGGGCAGGGTGACGATCAACCGCATCCTCGACCGGACGTCCGACATCATCGTGTCCGAGGCGGCCCACGGGCCGGCCGGGGCGCGGCACTACGACTTCCTCCCGACCTACTTCCTGCGTGGGCTCGCCGGGCTCACGCTGGAGTTCGCTCCCGCCTGACCGGACCTCACCCGGCGGCTCGGTCGCTCAGCCGCTGAGGCAGCCGTCGGCCCCTCGGGCGTCGTAGAGGGCCGTGGAGCAGTAGGCCGACCGGGGGAAGTACGGACCCATGACCGTGGCCGGGTCCTGTCCCGGACCCACCGACGAGATGGACTGGCCGAAGCCGGGCGACGCCAGGAACTGACGGATGTAGATCCAGCCTTCGTACACGTCACCGATGGGCAACCAGTTGCCGGCGCCGGCCGGACGGTCCGGCCCCGAGGAGACGGTGACGGTGAACGTGCCGTCCGGGTCGAGGCTGATCTCGTGGTCGGCGAGACAGGCCACCGTCTGGGTTGCGACCAGGGTGCTGTTGATGCAGACCGACCAGTAGCGGACCTGGCTCGGCGTGCCGACCCACTGCCCGGCCCGGGTGTCGGGGGACGTGGGCGGGGCGGCCCGGAACACGAAGACCTGACCGAACTGCCGGCTGATGCGCGTGCTCAGGTACGAGTTGGCCGGAGCGGTGAGCAGGCCGATGCCGCTCGGCGGCAGCGGGTCGCCGATCGGGGAATTGCCGGCCACGGTGGCGTCGAGTCCCGGGTTGCTCGCCGCCTGCCAGTCGGCCGGATCCTTCGCCGGCGGGAAGGGCACCACGGCGGGGACCTGCGCCGGCCATCCGGCGTTCGTCATGGCCTGCGTGATCACCGGCTGGGCAGGATCGTGCACGTCCCCACCGCACGATGCGAGCGGGACCACGGCGCCGCCCGGCAGCTCGTAGGAGAGCGCCGGCAGGGGCACGCCGCCCGAGTACGCACCAGGCGTGTCGGGGAGATAGACGCGGTAGGCGATGAGGCCGCCGGGGTTGGGTGCGGTGCCGTCCGCCGTGGTGGCGGCGTACACCGTGTTGGGCGCGGGAGTGGCCGGCCGGGGCGTGAACGACACGTAGGCGGTGTAGCTCTGCGCTGCGGGGTCCACCACCCCCGGGGTGGTGAACGGGTTCTCGCTTCCCGGATCGGGCGCCAGGTGCGCGTCGAGGAAGTCGGGAACGTAGGCGTTGCCCTTCGCGTCGTAGACGTCCATGACGAAGAACCGCGCCTGTGCGTAGTTCCCGTGGATGACGAGTCGTCCGCCGGGGACGACGGTGTACGAAGCCGTGTAGCCGGTGTCGTTGGTGTCGGTCCATCCCCAATTGACGCCGTTCGTCGGTTGATCCGGAGGTGTCCAGGAGCACCCGACCGCCGGCAGAGCCGGTCCGAGTCGTGTCGACGCAAGGCCCACGTTCGACACACCCCAGCCGGCGACGTACCCCGCCGCCAGGCCCGCGACCACGCCGACCGCCGCCATCCGCCGAAGAACCATCCCCGCCTCGCAGTCCGAAGTCCGCGCCCCTCGCCGCCGTCATCGCAGCATGGCGCCCGACGGGCGTCAAGCGTGCGGGACGCCGCACACGGCGCTGGGTTAGCGTCCTCCCATGGCCATCGACGCCGATGTCGCTCAGCTGCTGGCCGACGCAGCCGAGCGCGCCCGGCGCTACCTGGCGACACTCGACGACCGGCGGGCATATCCCGACGGCGCCGCGTTAGCCGGCCTCGACGCCTTCGACGAGGCGCTTCCGGACGCCCCGGGCGATGCGGCGGCCACGCTCGCCCTGCTCGACACCGCAGGATCGCCGGCGACGGTCGCCAACGCCGGTGGGCGCTACTTCGGCTTCGTCATCGGCGGCTCCCTGCCTGTCGCAGTCGCCGCGAACTGGCTCGCGACGGCCTGGGACCAGAATGTCGCGCTGCCGGTCATGTCGCCGGTCGGTGCGCGGATCCATGCTGTCGTCACCCGCTGGATCATCGAGCTCTTCGGTCTTCCTCCCGCAAGCGCGGTGGTCTTCGTCACCGGTTCCGCGATGGCGAACACCGCGGCACTCGCCGCCGCCAGAGACCAGCAACTCGCGCTCGCCGGATGGGACGCGCAGTCCGAGGGACTCTTCGGCGCGCCCGACTTGCACGTCGTCATCGGGGAACATGCGCACTCCACCCTCGTCCGCGCCCTCGGCGTGGTCGGCGTCGGGAGGAACCGGGTGATCAGGATACCGACGGATGATCAGGGCAGGCTGCGGGCGGATCGGCTGCCCCGGGACCTGAGCGGGCCGACGGTGGTGTGCGCACAGGCCGGTGAGGTCAACACGGGTGCGTTCGACCCCTTCCACGACATCGTGTCCTGGGCCCGCGAACGCAGCGCCTGGGTGCATGTCGACGGAGCCTTCGGGATGTGGGCTCTGGCCGATCCCGCCCGGGCCCACCTCACTGCGGGCCTCGTCGAGGCCGACTCCTGGGCGACCGACGGGCACAAGTGGCTCAACGTCCCTTACGACTGCGGGATCGCCATGGTGCGGCGGCCGGAGGACCTCCGCCGGACCTTCGCCGCCGAAGCCGGGTACCTGCCGCCCGACTCGGGGTTCGAGACGTGGCTTCACACGCCGCAGGCGTCGCAACGGGCACGGCAGGTGGATGTATGGGCGGCATTGCGGACCCTCGGACGCGAAGGGGTACGGGATCTCGTGGTCCGCTCGTGCGACCACGCCCGGAACCTCGCCGACCGTCTCCGATCCGCCGGCTTGCACGTGCTCAACGACGTGGTCCTCAACCAGGTGCTCGTGCGCGGCGCCACCGACGAGGCCACCACCACCCTCGTCGCCCGAGTGCAGCAAGACGGGGTCTGCTGGTGCGGGCCGACCACGTGGGAGGGCCGCCCGGCGATGAGGATCAGCATCTCCGGCTGGGCCACCTCGGCCGAGGACATCGAGGTGAGCGCCCGGGCCATCATCGCCGCCGCCGGGGCGACGGGGTAGAAGGCCGCGATCCACTTCCGCAGCCGGGTTCCCGACGTGCCGGGAGTCATCCGGCCCGGGCCGCACTCCCTTCGGAGGATTCGGAATGCAAAGGCGTGACGAATACCCGCCCCACCGCGAACATGCCGCGTTGGGGGAAGAAGAGCCTCGCAACCTTCCCGCGGCGCGCGTCTCAGTCGGCGTCGGCTTGTCCCAGGCCGGCCTGCAGTTCCCGGACGATGGAGCCGACAGGCCCCGAAGAGAGCAGACCCGGACCGAGAGGTCCTGACCGGTCTGCGCCGACCGGTGGGAGGGTCCGCAGAGCGGCGCGCACGAGTGGCGACATGTGGTCGAGCTGCCAGCGGATCTCCGATGCGACGACGTCCGGCCGGTCAGGACTCGCCAGCCCGGTCGCGTGGGCGGCGTAGGCGGCGGCTCCGAGCGCGTGTGCGCCCATGTGGCAGACGGCGACCGCCTGGCCGGCGGCTCTGGCGGCTGCCATGGCGGCCGGGCTCTTCACGTCGCCGGCGCGGACGCCACCGGAGAACCGGCGCCGGATCTCCTCGGCGGTCGAAAGCTCCCCGCGGGCGAAGGCCCGGGTCCGGGCGACGAGCGCCCGAGGGCGGTCGTCATCCGGCGCTTCCGCCTCGAAGAACGGGAGCACCCGCTCCACGCAGTCGGCGGCCCAGCCGGCGACAAGACGTCGGTCGCCTTCGCTCAGCGTCTGTGGAGACCCCAACGACCCTCCTCCCACGTGCGGTCGTCGTCACGGGCGACGCGCTCGCGCGGAGAGGGTAGACGGACCCGACAGTCGTGCCGGTGTCGGTTCCTCCGCCTACGGTTCGGGGTGGCTCCGATCGGCGACCTGCGGCAGGGAGTCGGCGAACTCGTACGGCCCGGCACGAGCGGACTGTCCGGCGCGACGGTCTGGCGTCTGGGCCGCATCGTCGTCGCCGCGGCCATCGTGGTCACCAATCTCGTCGGTGCGGCGGCCGTCGTCCTCATGGGCACGCTCGTCATCCCGACGCCTGCGGTCCCGCACCTCGACCACGTCCGGGCCCTCAACGTCGTCGCCGCCCTCGTCTACGTGGCCGTCGCCGTGCCGATCGGCATGACCCTCGGAATCCGCGGGCTCTTCCGCCTGCGCGACTGGTTGGTGGCCGAGCGGCCTGCCACCGCACGGGAACAACGCCTCGTCCTGCGCGCCCCGACACGGCTGTTCGTCCTGCAGATGGCGCTCTGGCTCGGTGCCGCGGTCCTCTTCGGAAGTCTCGACGGGTGGTACTCCGTCACGTTCGGTCTCCGGATCGCCGTCGCCGTCGCCCTGACCGGCCTGAGCACCGCCGCGTGCGCCTATCTCCTCACCGAACGTCTCCTCCGGCCCGCCGCGGCCCGGGCACTGGCAAGCGGCGCGCCCGACCGTCTGGCCGTTCCGGGCGTCGCCTCGCGCGCCGTGCTGGCGTGGGCGCTCGGGACCGGCGTGCCCGTCGCCGGCGTGGTTCTCATCGGGGCGGTGGAGCTCGCAGGCGGATCGGCCTCCCACACCGAGCTCGCCGTGGTCATGGTCGTCCTCGGCGCCGTCGCGCTGACGGTGGGACTCCTCGCCATCAGCCTGGCGGCACGGGCCACGGCCGGGCCGGTGGACGCCGTGCGGCGCGGGCTGCGCAGGGTGCAGCGCGGCGACTTCGACACCGCCGTCCCCGTCTACGACGGCACCCAGCTCGGTCAGCTGCAGGTCGGGTTCAACCGCATGGTCGAAGGCCTGGCCGAACGCGAGCGGATCCGCGAGGCGCTCGGGATCTATCTCGACCCCGACGTGGCCGAGCGCATCGTGAGCGAGGGGACCCGTCTCGAAGGAGAAGAGGTCGACGTGACGGTGATGTTCGTCGACGTGCGCGACTTCACCACCTTCGCCGAGGGGCGTCCCGCACCGGAGGTCGTGGCCGTGCTCAACCGGCTCTTCAGCCGGATCGTGCCCTTGGTCCACGAGGAGGGCGGACGGGTCGACAAGTTCGTGGGCGACGGACTGCTCGCCGTCTTCGGCGCGCCCAGGCGGTTGGCCGACCACGCCGACCGGGCCCTCGCCGCGGCGCTCTCCATCGCACGCGCCGCCCCGGCCGAGCTCGCCATCGGGATCGGGCTCAACTCGGGCAAGGTCGTCGCCGGCAACGTCGGTGGCGCCGGCAGGCTCGAGTTCAGCGTCATCGGGGATGTCGTGAACACGGCGGCACGGGTGGAGGAGGCCACACGCTCGACCGGGGACGTGATCCTGCTGGCGGAGTCGACGAAGGAGCGTCTGCGCGAGCGCTGGCCGACGTTCGCCGAGCGGCCCCACATCCGGCTGAAGGGGAAGGCGGAACCTGTGATCCTCTACGCCTATGAGGGGTCATCGTCTCGGGCGAACTCCGGTCGGGCTCCCGGCGAGGGCGCCTGACCGCGCGTCCTGACGACGCAGCGTGCCCGGTCGAGTCCTCGCCGTCACACGAATTAGGTCCTCCCAGTCGGGCCCGCGGGGTTCATACTCCCGGTAGACGGAAGGAGGCCGCATGGGTTATCAGGTTCGCATGGTCTCGGAGATCAGGTACGGGGAGTTCGGAGCGTTCCTGTCGACGCTGCGTGACCTCATGAGCAAGATGGAGGCCCAGGGACTGCGCTCCGGGCGCGTCCTCGTCCCCACGGCGGGCCGCAACAACGAGATCGTGTGGGAGGTCGAGTACCCCGATCTGGCGACCTATCAGAAGGAGAACGAGCTCTTCTACGCGTCGCCCGAGGTGTTCGAGGCGTTCCGCTCCGGTGCGCCCCATGTCGTGCAGGGGTCGTCCCGGGTGGAGATCTACGAGGACGTGCCGACGACGTTCCCGACCGCATAGGTCGACGGGTCCTGCACCTCTCCCTCAGCGACGGGACCCGAGTCCGAGGGTGAGCACCTCCGGTCCGGCGTCGTCCGCCAGCCGCCCGGCCACCCAGGAGAAGGGCTGTTGCGTCGCGGCCGGCGTGGTGTGGACCTGGCGGCGTGTCGCCGCCACGGTGAACTGCGGGCCGAGGAGGTCGGCCAGCTCGTCGCACGAATAGCGGACCACGGGGAGACCGGAGCACTGCTCGGGTCCGTCCTCGGCGAAGGTGGCGATGACGACGGCGCCGCCGGGGACGACGGCGTGCCGCAGGACCGCCAGGTAGTCGGCGCGCTCCGCGTCGGTGGTCAGGAAGTGGAGGACGGCCCGGTCGTGCCAGAGGCCGTAGCGGCGCGCCGGGTGCCATTCGAGGAGGTCCTGTTCGAGCCACGTCACCGGCGCGCCCGCACCGAGGCGACGGCGGCCTTCGCCGAGCGCGACATCGGACACGTCGAGCACCGTCACGTCGGCGAAGCCCTCGGCTACCAGGTGGTCGACGAGCAGGGACGCCCCGCCGCCGACGTCGACCACCGGGGTCGTCCTGTCGACGCCGAGCAGATGGAGGAGCGCGAGCGACTGGTCCGGCACGTCCTCGAACCAGCTGACGCCGTTCGCACCGCGTGTGCGATAGGCGCTGTCCCAGTGCGCTGCCCGCGTCGAGAAGCCGACCCCCCGCTCCACGCCCTCGATGCTACGGGGTCACGAAGGACCACCGGCCATCGCCGCCATCATCGCCTCCATGGCCGCCTGGTCGGGACCGACGAAGGGCGACGCCGCCGGCGCTGCCGCCAGTGCGTCGGTCAGCCGTTCGATCATCGCGCCCGACGCCGGCGGCAGATGGCTGCTCAGCACCATCGCCGGCTCCATCGCCCGCACCTGTTGGAGCTTGGCCCCGAAGACGGCGGGGTCCACGCCGTGGAGCCAGGGGGAGTCGACGGTGGCCCAGAAGACCTGCCCCTCGCGCAACGTCTTGTCGTCGATGTCGTCGGCCCGCTGCGGCACCTCGGGCAGCACCGCCCCGAAGCAGTCCGAGCTCCACACCACGCCCGACGCCGGGTCGCGCAGGGCGGTGGTCGACGGGTTGTCGAACACCGGGGGCTTCCAGGCTTCGAGCGTCCGGTCTCCGAGGGTGATCGTCTGGCCCGGGTTGACCAGGAAGAGACGGTCGGGGGACAGCGGCGAGAAGAGCCCCAGGAGCCCGACGCCGAGGAACGTGGTGATCACCCGGAGGCGAGGATTCGACTCGACGAGCTCGTGGAGGGCGCCGATGTGGTCGAAGTCGGGGTGGGTGAGCCAGATCCACCGGAGCTCGGCCGGATCGATGACGCTCCGGAGCACCTCCATGAACGCCCCCGATTCGACGACGGGCCCGGTGTCGACGAGCAACGGCTCGCTGCCGTGCACGACGAAGGAGTTCACCGGGATGAGGCCGAGGCCGGGAATGGCGATGCTGGTCGTGATGACGTCGATGTCTGGCGCGGCGCGGAAGGTCTCCATGGGATAACCCGCCTTTCTTGTCGGTGTGCCGGGATGAAGGGGTCAGGAACCGGACTCGGGAACCGGTCCACGGGTCGTTGCAGGGGCGAACAGCTCGAGCTGGATGTTGTCGGGGTCGCGGAACACGAGCACCGATCCGTAGGGTTCGTCGGCGATGGGCGACTGGGTCAGCGGCTTGTCGGCTGCGTCCGCCCGGACCACGCCGTTCGCCTCGAGGTGGTCCTGCCACCGCTCGAGATCGGCCCGCGTGGTCACCACCAGGCCGACGTGGTCGAGGCCGGTCCGGCGTTCGCTGAAGAGCGCACCGTCGTTGACGTCGTGGCGGTGCAGGGCGAAGGCGACGTTCCAGCTCTCGTGCAGCAGCACCTTGGCCGTGCCGCCTTCGTGGGGGGCGTCGAGCATGTAACGCACCCCGAACACCTTCTCGTACCAGTCGACGCTCGCATCGAGGTCGCACACGGTGAGGGCCACATGGTGGAGGCCGATCTGGGGAGGCGTCATCGGGTACGGCTCCTTCTCTTGGCGGGATCGGAAGGACCCCGCGGGGGAAGCTTTCGGTAGTGGGCGTAGAACATGGAGACGGCCTCCTCGATGAGCGACGACCACCGGTCACCGCCGGGATCGTTCGATATCTGCTGGTCGACGAGGCCGGTGTTGAGGGCGGTCCACAGGTCGACGGCTCTGGGGTCGGCGACGCCCACGGAGGCGAGGAGCTCCCGTGTCCGCTCGAGCGACCGGACCGCCGGGGCGTAGGCGGCGGGCGACGGCTCGAAGCCGGGCACGGTGCGCTGGAACAGGAGCTGGTAGCGAGGCACGTCCGCGTGGCAGAAGTCCATGAACCGCCGGGCGCCGGCGAGGAGCATGGCCGACGGCTCGGGCGACGCGAGGGGCTCGCTCAGGCACCGCTCGAATTCTTCGGCCGCCTCCTGGAACATGGCGTCGTAGACGTCGTTCTTGGAGGCGAAGTAGGCGTAGATGGTGGGGGTGCTGATGCCGGCCCGCCGGGCCAGGTCGCGGATCGACAGGCCGGCTACGCCCGACTCGCGGACCGCTTCCCAGGCGGCGGCCACGATGGCGGCGCGGGCCGAATCTCGCCGGGACTGCCGCCAGTCGGGGGCATTAGACACTGTTCAGGATTCTTATACATCGTTAAAATCCTGTCAACGCTCTGATCGGGCCACGTCGTCAGCAGGCGCCGTACGGGTCGATGGCGGGGTCGCCGTCGGGGATGGGTGTGCCCTCCACCTCGTTGTCGAGGACCCACGAGTTGTGGGCCTCGTTCATGTAGGCCACCGGGCACGGCTTGGCGATCACGATCATCTTCTGGCCCGGCCCGCACGGGGACTGGCCGTAGCACGTCAACGCCGGCGTCCCTCCGGCCGGACCCGGACAGACGAGGGCGAAGCCGGGCGCGGCGTAGGCCTGCAGATAGGCGAGCGCCGGCCCGCACCCGAAGGCCGTGGCGTGCCCGTAGGCGGGCAGGGCGGGCACCGTGGTGGCGGGCACCGGAGCGGTTGTGGTCGTCGTCGTCGTGGAAGTGGTCGTGGTCGTCGAGGACGACGTGGTCGTGGTGGTGCTCGTCGTGCTGTCGGGCGGCGTCAGTCGCTGGACGTGTGCCGCCACGGGCCGCTCCGTCGCCGACGCGTCGAGGGCGACGAAGGTGAAGGCGACCGTGACGATCGACGTGCACAGCGCACCCATTCGCCACACGGTGGTGCGGCGAGGTGCGGTCGTGGCGCGCGAAAGAAGAGAGGTCGTTGGAGGCATACAGCGCGTGTATCCGATGCGACGATGGTTCCTATCTCAAACCAAGGGAAAACCCGCACGGCGCGCGTCGACGCGCCACTCGTTGCGATTGCAGCCGAGATGATGGCACAGACGCAGGTTGACGGCCGGTCCAAATCAGGACAAGGGCATCACTGATACTGCAAAACGTTCGTAATGTTCGCGCTCACTTTGTCGAAATGCGACCACTGAGCGTAGAGATTGTCCCGAAGCGCGTTGACGCGCTCCGCGCAATATGTGCTCAGGGATCCCGGGGGGACGCACCGAGCATGAGCTTGACCTGGGACGCAGGTGGTCCGGCGGTGGTTCCACCGTCGACGGGGAGGACCACGCCGGTGACCTGAGCGGACCGGTCGCCGGCCAGGTACAGCACGGCTTCGGCCACGTCGCCGGTGCGGCCCCGGCGGGGGAGCGGCTGCGTGAAACGGGTCACGGCGTCCATGTCGTAGCTCGTCATGGCCGTCTGGATGTTGCCAGGTGCGATGGCGTTCACCCGGATGCCGTACTGGGCGACGTCGACCGCGATCGACTTGGTGGCGTGGATCACGGCGGCCTTGGCGGCGCGGTAGGTGGCGAGCCCCGAACCGGCGCTGAGCCCCGCTATCGACGCGCAATTGACGATCGATCCGCCACCGTGGTCCTTCATGTGGCGGGCGGCCCGCTGGCTGCCGAGCAGCACTCCGAGCACGTTGACCCGCATGACGCGGTCGAAGTCCCCGAGGTCGTCGTGGAGGAAGCGGACCATGGCGCTCGCCACGCCGGCGTTGTTGAACATGACGTGCAGCCCGCCGAAGTGGGCGACGGCGAAGTCCACGAGGGACT
>DASRBM010000012.1:0-4209 GCA_035653635.1 Acidimicrobiales bacterium
GCCTTCCCCGCTCTCACCTTCGACGTCACCGTCAAGGTGGAGCACGTCCTCGCCCACGAGGAGCTGTGGGACGAGATGGCGGGCGCCGGCTGTCTCTTCGTTGTGTCGGCCTTCGAATCGGCCACCGACGCCATCCTCGCCCGTCTCGACAAGGGCCACACCGTCGAAGACGCCCGACGCGCCGTGCGGGTGCTGCGCGACGCGGGCATCGAGCCGCGGCCGTCGCTGCTGCCCTTCACCCCGTGGACCACGGCGGACGACGTGTGGGCGCTGCTCGACCTCATCGCCGCGTCCGACCTCGTCGGCAACGTCGACCCGGTCCACTACGCCATCCGCCTGCTCGTGCCGCCGGGCTCGCTGCTGCTCGACAGCGGCGACCTGAACGGGCTGCTCGGCGGCTACGACCACGAACACCTCGGCTGGCAGTGGCGATCGCGCGACCCGCGACTCGACGCGCTCCAGGCACGCCTGTCGGCTCTCGCCCAGGAGATCGGGGCGACCTGGGACCCCGCGGCCGTCTACGAGGCCGTGCGGTCGACGAGCGCGGACGTGCTCGACGACCCGGCGCGCCGCCCGGCGCCGCCGGTCGACCCCACCCTCCGCTCGGCCCTCGCCGTCGACGCCCGCCCCCGGCTCACCGAGGCGTGGTTCTGCTGCGCCGAGCCCACCGACTCGCAACTTGTCGCCGCACGCGGCGACGTGACCGCTCCGGCAGGAGGACGATGACGCAGGCTCCGGTACGCATGCTCCCGAACCGCCCCCAGGGCGAAGGGGCGAAGGAGTGGAAGGGCGCGCCCCGCGGCGCGCACGAATGGGTGAGCTTCCCCGACCCCGACGAGGAGCGCACGTGGTTGTTCGACGTGACCTTCCTTGCGAGCGGATGGACGTGCATCTTCGGGCGCGGCTGTCAGGGCGTCCTCACCGGGCCGGCGCCCGAGCTCGTCCACGGGTGCTGCTCCTACGGCGCGCACCTGACCGGCGGCAAGGACGCCCGACGGGTGGAGGCCGCCGCCCGTACGCTCACCGACGAGCAGTGGCAGTTCCGCCGCCAGGGCCAGCCCAAGGCCGGGGAGAAGCGTCTGCGCATCTTCTCGAAGGGCAAGGACGGGGCCATGCAGACGAGAGTGGTGAAGGACGCCTGCATCTTCCTCAACCGGCCCGACTTCCCCGGAGGCGCGGGGTGCGCCCTGCACCGGGCCGCTCTCGATCGGCGCCAGGCCCCGCTCGAGCTCAAGCCCGACGTGTGCTGGCAGTTGCCGCTGCGCCGTGAGGACGAAGTCGCCGACGACGGTCACGTCACCTCGACCATCCGCCAGTGGGACCGACGCGACTGGGGTGACGGGGGCTTCGAGTTCCACTGGTGGTGCACCGAGGAGCCCGACGCCTTCGTGGGGACGCGTCCGGTCTACGAGGAGATGCGCGACGAGCTCGTGGCCCTCGTCGGGAACAAGACCTACAAGCGCCTGGTGCGCTACATCGAGGCCCGCGACAGCGTGCTCGGTGCGGCAGAGGGCGCCGGGCCGCAGGTGACGGTGGTGCCGCTCCCCCACCCGGCGGTGCGCAGGCGCTGAGGGCGACGGCGCCGCGCTCAGTCGAGGAGGGGGTCCTCCTCCTCGTCGACGTCGTCGGTCGCCACCGTGCCGAGGATCTCGTCGAGCTCCTCGGACTCCGCCATGCACCAGGAGGCGTGCTGGTCGTCGGGCTCGGCGCCGCACTCCGGGCAGCGACGGTTGGCCGTCGCGACCGAGCGCTTCAGGCTGCGCGCCTCTTCGAAGCGGCGATGGCGTCCCTTTTTCACGAGCGACTCCTCTACAGAGCCCGACCGGCCGTGTCGTCCGACCAGGCGCCCCGGAAGGCGCCCTCGCCGCGGACGACGCCCCTCAGTCTACCCGTCGCCCGGTGGCCCCCGGCCGGGCGGGTGGCCCCGCGGAGGGCCGCTACAGTCGTCCCGTGGCCGACGTGTTCGACCCCGATGACCTGGTGAGAAGGTTCCGGGACCGGGCTGCGGCGGTACGGGAGCGGGGCCTGCCGCCGATCGAAGGGCCCGAGCGGCGCCGGTTCATGGAGCAGGCCCAGCAGGACTACATGGACTACGCCATGATCGGCGATGCCGAGGCGACGCTCGAAGACGGCATCCTGACCCTGCGCGTGGACCTGCGTCCCCGGCCCGGCGCCGACTGACCGGCCGTCATCCGCCGTAGTTCATGCGGGTGTCCTCCATCCGCAGGATGTCGCCCGCCCCGGCTCCGTCGTCGGTGGCCCTGCCGCCGGTGTCGTCTCCGTCGCCGGCCGTGCCCGGCGCCCCGAGCCCGCAGTCGACCACCTGGCCGGCGTACAGAACATGGCTGCCGAGCGCCATCCGTTCGGCCACCCGGCAGTCGAACCAGATGGCGGCCGCGGCGAGCACGGGTACACCGCTCGGGGCGGCCACGACCGGCTCGCCCTGGATGGTGCCGCGGCCCTCGTCGTCGACCTCCACGCGATCGGCGGGCTTGACGAACCGGCGCACGAGGGCGCGCTCCTCGCGCGGCAGCACGGTGAGGGCGAAGGCGCCACCCTCGTCCACGAGCTCGCGCGTCACCGAGGCGGACTCGATGCTCACGGCGACGAGCTTGGGGTCGACGGCGACCTGGGTCACCCACGAGATCGTCATGAGGTTGCGTCGCGTGCCCGCCCGCGACCCGAGCACGTAGAGCCCGGTCGGAAGGGCCCACAGCAGGCGGCGTCGCAGGCGGTCGTAGGCGTCGGGGTCGCGTCCGGGGGGGACCGGGCCCACGACCTGCCCGCCGGCCATCAGCCGTTTCCCGGCAGCGACGAGACGAGGGCGTCGTAGCGGGCCTCGGCCGCCACGAGCTGCGTCTCGGCCGCCTGGCGCTCGGACACCGATCGCTGCACGAGCGGGCCCGCCGCTCCGTTCGCCGCACCGGCGTAGCAGTCACGCCCGGCTCCGGCAGCCGAGTCGTAGGCCTTCGACAGCAGCGACGTCAGGGTGGTGTCGGGCGTGGGCAGCTGCTCGTTGGCCGACAAGGTGTCGGTGACGAGTGCGTCGCAGGCGGTGTGCAGCGGCTTGCCGGCGGCGGCCGTCAGCCGGGCCACGTCGACCAGATCGCCGCGGATGGTACGGAGCGACGCCGAGAACCCGGTGGACGACGCCCAGTTCGCCACCTGCTGGGCGGGCGTCCCGCCGCCGCCACCGCAACCGGCGAGCAGTGCGAGCACACCGGTACCGGCGGCCGCGCTCAGGCGGCTGCGTCCGTTCACGCCTCGCCGGCCAGCTCCGCCGGCGGCCACGTCGGGTCGAGCTGACGGAGGAACTGCCGGCAGCGCTCCTCTTCGTCGCGCTCGCCGATGGCGGCCGCCCGCCGTTCGAGTCCGTGCAGGGCGAGGAGGAAGCCGCGGTTCGTCGGTTCGCGCCAGCGCACGTACCCGCTGCCGCGCCAACCAGCCTTGCGCAGCGCGTCGAGGCCGCGGTGGTAGCCGACGCGGAAGTAGGCGTACGCCTCCACGTCGTCGCGCCCGACGGCGCCGAGGGCGGCCCACACCGCCGGCCACGCCGGATGGCGCCCCGCTATGCGGGCGAGCAGGGCCCGCCGCTCGCCCTCGGGCGCGGCGACAGCCTCGTCGAGAGCGCGCTGCGCCTCGGCCGGCGCCGGCTCCATGACGGTCTCCGGAGGACCGGTCGTGAACCCGACGGGATCGCTCACCGTCGGCCCTGCGACGAGAAGAGGGTCGTCGAGAACAGCACGAGCACGACCACCGTGCAGAGCAGGGCGAGGACGACGAGCAGGGTCAAGTCCGGTCTCCGATGTCCGCCGTCAGTCGAAGCGAAGCAGATGGTAATCGCGCTTGCCGCGCCGCACGAGCAGGTAGCGGTCGAAGAGCAGGTCGGCCCGCCCCAGTCCGGCCTCGGCGTCGTCCACCCGTCGGTTGTTCACGTAGGCGCCGCCCTGTTCCACCGCCTTGCGGGCCTGGCTGCGCGAGCCGGCCAGCCCGCTCTCGACGAGCACGTCCACCACGGTGAGACCGTCGTCGAGACGCGAGCGGCCGAGGTCGGTGGTCGGAGCCTCGGCGCACACTTCGAGAAGGGTGCGCTCGTCGAGGGCGGTGATCTCCTCGGAGTAGATGGCCGCGGCGGCAGCCTCGGCCCGCTCGCTCTCCTCTGCTCCGTGCACCAGGGTGCACACGGCGCGGGCGAGGGCCCGCTGGGCC
>DASRBM010000013.1:0-2035 GCA_035653635.1 Acidimicrobiales bacterium
GAGCGGTGGTACAGGCTGTCGTCGAAGACGGCGAAGCGGGCCCGCCCGGCGTCCTTGGCCCGGTACATGGCGGCGTCGGCCTGGCGGAGGACGGTCTCGGGCTGGTCTCCGGCTCGCGCGACGGACACGCCGATGCTGGCGCTGATCACCAGCTCCCGGTCGGCGAGGTGGAACGGAGTCCGCAGACGTTCGATGATGCGCTGGGCGGTCCGGATGGCGGCACGGAGGCCGCGCGTCTCGGGGAGGAGGAGCGCGAACTCGTCGCCGCCGAGGCGGGCGACGGTCTCGCCGCTGCGGCTGATGGCGCTGAGGCGGTCGGCCAACTGGACGAGGAGCTGGTCACCGGTGGCGTGCCCGAGACTGTCGTTGAGCACCTTGAACCGGTCGACGTCGAGGAACAGCACGGCCGGCATGCGCCCGCTCCGCCCGGCCGCCTCGAGAGCCTGGCTCAGGCGATCGAGGAACAGGGTGCGGTTGGCGAGGCCGGTCAGGCCGTCGTGCAGGGCGCGGTGGCGCAGCTCCTCGTGGAGGGCGACCTCTTCGCTGATGTCCTCGACGGTCACGACATAGAGGTCGCGTTCGGGATCAGGATCGACTCGCACGCCACCGGCGGTCGCGGCAGCTGAGAGGACCCGGACCCATCGGAGCTCGCCGGACGGCCGGACCATGCGAATCGTGGTGGTGAGGTGCTTCCGGCCGGCGGCCGCGCTCCGCGCCAATGCGAGGAATGACACCCGGTCGTCGGGATCGAGATAGCGCATCCACTGGCGGCCCGTGAGCTCCTCGGACGGCCGCCCGGCGATCTGCTCCAGACGAGGGTTCACATAGGTGACGACCAGGTCGCCGGTGATCTCCATGATCCCGATCGGCGAACCGGCGGCGAGGGACTCGAAGCGCGCCTCGCTGCGCTCCCACGCCCGGCGTGCCCGGCCGGCAGCCTCTTCGGCCATTTGTCGGCTGTGCCCGAGGAGGGTGCCGAGCGCGCCGAGCAGCAGCACGATGAGGAATCCGGCGAAGAGGAGCAGCAGCGGGCCCGACCACGTCGGTGTCAGACCCAGGAAGCCGCGGGGGAGCCCGGCGCGCACCGTCCAGAGCTCGTCGGCGCTGACGGTCGTCATCGCGTAGGACACCCCGGTACCCCGGCTCGCCCGGGTCGACGCGATCAATTCGAGCGGGGAGGCCGTTCTGCCGGTGTAGAGGGCGACGTCGCGAAGATCGGAGCTGCCGGTGCCGGACGCGGCGAGGAGGCCTCTTGCGTCGACGAGTGCGCCGCTCCAACCCACGAGGTCGCTGTTGCGGGTGACGGCGTCGACGGGCTCACCCCGGTACACAGGGGAGAGGAGCACGAATTCGTTCTGGAATCCGCGGCCGAGCGTCTTCTCCGGGACGACCGTGTCGCGACCCGACGTCGCGGAGTCGACGAGTGCCTGGCGGAGCCAGGAGACGGAGCAGAAATCGACGCCGATGATCGGGAGCGGCACCGCGTCCTTCGCCCAGCCGGCGACCGTGGCGACACAGTAGAACGGCCGCGGTCCGGTACCGGCGCCGGGGAAGTCGACGAGATGCTCGACCCCGATGCTGTTCAGGACGGCGGTGAGCTCGGCGGCAGGCACATAGGAGATGAACCCGATCCCCGTCACTCCTGGATAGCGCGGGCCGTCGTCGATGCTCGCCACCAGGTACTGGAACTCTTCCGAGTCCACCAAATCGTGCCCGAGCAACTGGCCGCTCGCCTCGACCAGGTTGTCGTCGCGGTAGACGGCACTCGACAACCGGCTGCCGACGTCGGACACCTCGTGGGCCACGACGGCTCCGTTGGCCCGAACGAGCGCCCTGTGCCACAGGAGCGCACCTCCGAGGGAGGAGGCGCATCCGGCGACGACGAGAGCGGCTGCGCCAAGGTGCAGGAAACGGTGCCGGGTGGCCCCCCCAGGCTTCGTCGCGCGGCTCATGAGCGATTCCTGTTCGTATCCGGATTGTCGGCAGGTGCCGGGCCGCCAGGCAGGGCCCTTCGGCCCTATGGCGCCTACCGAAG
>DASRBM010000014.1:0-2476 GCA_035653635.1 Acidimicrobiales bacterium
CGCCATGTCGACGTGCTGGCCGACCTCGCCTTCCTCGTCATGGACCTCGAGCACCTGGGCGCCGCCGACGTCGGCCAGTCGCTCCTCGCGCTGTACCTCGAAGCGGGAGGCGACCGCCCCCCGCCGGCGCTGCTCCACTACTACTGCGCGCAGCGAGCTCTGGTCCGGGCCGGTGTCGCGGCCGTGCGCGCCGGGCAGCGCGGTGGTGCACCGTCGGGCGCAGTCGGTGCGGGCGCCGGTTCGGGTGCCGCCGCGACCGGTCGGGGTGCGGAGGACCTCGCCACCGCCCGGCGCCTGCTCGCGCTCGCCCATCATCACCTCGAGCACGGGCGCATCGTGCTCGGTGTGGTGAGCGGCGCACCGGGCAGCGGGAAGACGACGGTGGCCGAGCTCGCCGGAGGGAATCTCCAGTGGCCGGTGCTGCGCACCGACGAGATCCGGCGCGAGCTGGTCGACCCGGCCGGGAACGGACCGCTTCTGTCCGGGCTCCATAGCGGTGCATACGACCGCGCCACCACCGACCGGACCTACGAGCTCCTGCTGGAGCGGGCCGGGCATGCGCTCGAGATGGGGCAGTCGGTGATCCTCGACGGTACTTTCGGCGATGCCCGCTGGCGCCGGTCGGTCCGCGACGTTGCCCGTCGCACCTCCGCCGACCTCGTCGTGATCGAGTGCCAGGTGCCGCTGCCCGTTGCGATGGCCCGCTCGGCGCGCCGCCTCCGGGCCGGCACCGACATCTCCGGCGCCGGTGCTGCCGTCACCGCCGCTCTGTCGACGCACACCCGTACCTGGCGGGGCGCGAACGTCCTGCACACCGACCGTCTGGCGCCGGGGGCCCTGGCCGACGAGGCCGTCCGCCTCCTCGAGCAAGCCGGGCCCCACCCCGACCGGCCGGGGGGCGGGTACTCCGCCCGGCCGCCCGACGAAGGGTCCTAGAGAACTTGGCCCCTACCCCTTGCCGGGGGCGTCACCGACGCTGAAACCACCGGGGCGTCGCACGCACGCGTCGAGGGAGGCCGACCATGGCGCAAGCCCACTATGTCCGCTTCTTCGAGGAGATCGGCATCGGCGACGTGCCGCTCGTCGGGGGCAAGAACGCGTCGCTCGGCGAGATGGTCGTCCACCTGACGAGCGCCGGCGTGCGCGTACCCAATGGCTTCGCCGTCACCGCCGACGCGTATCACTACATGCTCGACGCGGCGGACGCCTGGCCGGCGCTGCACCGCGCCCTCGACGGCCTCGACCCGGGCGACGTCGCCGATCTCGCCCGACGCGGTGCCGCCGCCCGCGAGGCGGTCTACGGGGCCGGGCTGCCCGATGATCTCGTGGCCGAGGTCCTCGGTTCCTACCGGGCCCTGCAGGCCCAGTACGGCGACGACGTGAGCCTCGCCGTGCGCTCGTCGGCCACGGCCGAGGACCTGCCGACGGCCAGCTTCGCCGGGCAACACGAGACGTACCTGAACATCCAGGGCGAGGCCAACCTCCTCGACGCCTGCCGCCGCTGCTTCGCCAGCCTCTTCCTCGACCGCGCCATCCACTACCGGGTCGACCAGGGATTCGACCACTTCAAGACCGGGCTGTCGGTCGGGGTGATGAAGATGGTCCGTTCGGATCTCGCCAGTTCGGGGGTGATGTTCTCCCTCGATCCGGAGTCGGGCTTCCGCGACGTCGTCCTCGTGACCGGTTCCTACGGGCTCGGTGAGAACATCGTGCAGGGCGCGGTGGACCCCGACGAGTTCCTGGTGCACAAGCCCACCTACGAGGCTGGGCATCGTGCGGTGTTGCGCCGGACACTCGGCGACAAGGCCGTACGCATGGTCTTCGTGCACGGCGGGTCCCGCCACACCACCCGCAACGTGCCCACGCCGAAGGCGGACCGCATCCGCTTCTGCATCACCGACGACGACGTGCTGGAGCTCGCCGGCTATGCGCTCGCCATCGAGCGCCACTACGGCATGCCCATGGACATGGAGTGGGCCAAGGACGGGATCGACGGGCTCCTCTACCTGGTGCAGGCCCGGCCCGAGACGAGCGGGTCGCGACGGGCCGCGGGCGGCACCGAGCGATTCGCCGTGGAGCCCGGCGGCGAGGCCCCGGCCGAGGTCCTGGTCGAGGGACGCGCCGTCGGGGAGCGGGTCGCCGCCGGTGCGGCCCGGCCGGTCGCCGGCGTGCATGAGCTCGCCGCCTTCCGACCCGGCGAGGTGCTCGTGGCCGACACCACGACCCCCGACTGGGAACCGGTCATGAAGACGGCGTCGGCGATCGTCACCAACCGGGGCGGCCGTACGTGCCACGCCGCCATCGTCGCCCGCGAGCTCGGCATCCCCGCCGTCGTCGGCACGGGCGACGCAACCCTGCGCATACCGGCCGGGCACACCGTGACGGTGTCCTGCGCGGAGGGGGAGACCGGGCGCGTCTACGCGGGCGAGGTGCCCTTCCACGTGGAGCACGGCTCCGTCGAGGACCTCCCCCGGCC
>DASRBM010000015.1:0-3493 GCA_035653635.1 Acidimicrobiales bacterium
CCTGCAGCGTCGCCGTCTTCGCCGAGCACCCGGACCAGTGGCGCCTGCTCGCCGAGCAGCCCGAGCTGGCACCACGGGCGGTGGAGGAATCGATGCGCTTCCTCGGCGCCGTGCGGGCGACGATGCGCTTCGCCGCCGAGGAGGTCGAGTACCGCGGGGTCGTGTTCCCCCGGGGGACGCTCGTGTCGGTGAGCCTGGCCGGCGCCAACCGCGACCCGGCCACGTTCGAGGCCCCCGACACCTTCGACATCACCAGGGCCCGGGGCACCCAGCAGATGACCTTCGGATCGGGCATCCACCACTGCCTCGGCGCCGCGCTGGCCCGCGCCGAGCTGCAGGAGGCGCTGCCGGTCCTGGCCGCGGTCATGCCCGATCTCGCCCTCGACGGACCGGTCACCTGGAAGCCACCGACCTTCGGCATCTGGGGTCCGGCGAGCCTGCCGCTGCGCTGGCGCACGACCTGAGCCCGCACAGGGGTGGACGCCCGCCGGCGCGGGTAGGTCACCGGACGTGCCCGACCGTGCCGTCGTCCTCTCCCGTCTGCACCACGAACGCGAGCGCCTCCAGGCGCTGCGGGCCGACCTGTCGGCCGTGCGCGGCGAGTCGGAGGGCGGGGACCTGTCGGAGTTGTCGGTGATCGACCAGCACCCGGCGGATGTCGGCACCGAGACCTTCCAGCGCGAAGCGGACCTGTCGACCCTCGAGCAGGTGGAGGCAGAGCTCGAGGACGTCGACCACGCGCTGGAGCGTCTCGACGAGGGCTCCTACGGCGTGTGCGAGGCGTGCGGCCGGCCCATCGGCGACGAGCGCCTGGCCGTGCAGCCCGCCGCCCGCTTCTGCGTGGAGGACCAGGCCGCGGCCGAACGCGAGGCCCGCACCGGCCTGCCCTGAGCGCGGCGGCCGCGTCCGGGCGACGACCTTCGTAGGCTCCGGTCCATGTGCCGCAACATCACCACCCTTCGCGGGCTCGAGCCGGTCGCCACCGAAGAGGAGATCGAGGCCGCCGCCCGCCAGTACGTGCGCAAGGTGAGCGGCGTGACGAGCCGCTCCACCCGCACCGACCCCGCCTTCGAGGACGCCGTCGCCGCCGTGGCCCGGGCCACGGCCACGCTCCTGGCCGAGCTGCCCCCGCGTCGGCAGCCGCCGCCCACGTTGCCCCCCCTGCGCCGCCTCGCCGCGCGCTGAGCTTGCCTCAGGTGTCGTCGGGTCCGATGGCCGGCGCCACCGGCGGCAGCGGCCGGACCAGCGCGGCCAGGGCTTCGGGAGCATCCGACGCCACGCGCACGATGGCGCGGTTGTCCGGGGTGAGGAGCCCGAGCTCGGCCATCCGGTCGAGCTGGGCCACGAGCGGCGCCCAGAACCCGTCGACGTCGAGGAGCACCACCGGTTTGCGGTGGATGCCGAGCTGCGTCCACGTCGCCACCTCGGCGAGCTCCTCGAGCGTGCCGAGGCCGCCGGGCAGCGCCACGAAGCCGTCGGCCAGCTCGTACATGCGCCGCTTCCGCTCGTGCATGGAACCCACCATGTGCAACTCGGTCAGCTCCGTGTGCGCCACCTCGCGCCGGAAGAGGCCCTCGGGGAGCACGCCGACCACCCGGCCCCCCCGGGCGAGGGCGGCGTCGGCCACCACGCCCATGAGCCCGACACGGCCGCCCCCGTAGACGAGGGTGGCGCCGGCGGCCACGACCGCCTCGGCGAGCTCGGTGGCGGCCCGCGCGTAGCGAGGGTCGGCGGGGCTCGACGACCCGCAGAAGATGCAGACGGCCGCGATCGTCACCGCCGCGCCCGGACGGACCTCAGTGGAGCGGTGACCACGCCGAGGTGCGCAGCAGCTTGCTCTCCCACCGGTCCCGGAAGGCGAGCGCCTCGGACATGAACGTGCCCGGACCGCGGTAGGCGCCCGGCACCTCGGTGGTGAGCAGGCGCAGCAGGGCGTCGTAGTCCACCACTTTCTGCATGAGCACCGCCTCCTTGCGCCGACCCGTGCCGAAGGCGGTGCGGAACACGGCCTCGATGCGCAGCATCGACTTCGGGTTTGCCGCCATGGGCGCGTAGTAGCTGCGCTCCCAGAAGTCGACGTAGTCGTCGACCGCCGCGTGCGGCCATCCGGTGTCCTCCATGTAGAGCGACAGCTCGTGCTCCACCGGCTCCGTCGGCACCGAGGAGAGGTCGATGTCCCCCATCGGCGACCACGGCACCTGCACGAGGAGCTTGGCCGTCAGGTCGTGGCGCAGCTCGTCGACCCGCCGGGCCCAGGCCCGGAGATCGCCCTCGTGGACGCGCCGGGCCAGGCGCTCCCACGACGCGCCGTCGCGCAGGGCGCTGATGGTGACGACGTGGTACGCCGGGCCGCTGCCGTGCGCGTGGTGGCAGTACCACAGCAGCCGGGAGTCGTCGTCGCGGGCGAGCGCCGGCATGAGCTCGTCGCGGTAGGCGGCCTCGAACTCCTCCTCGGTGGCACCGCGGATGTGGTGGACCTCGTGCAGCAGGAGCACGGCACTCCTCGATTCGCCGGGCGCCGGATCAGTAGCTGCCGCTCGGGATGCTCGGGATGGTCTGCACGCTGGCACCCGCGGGCGGGGCGAAGTCCGACGCGTTCACCGACGCCGAGAAGCTCGTGAGGGTGAAGCTGTTGCCTCCCGAACCCTCGTAGGCGAGGAGGCCGGACTTGGTCACGCAGTACTTGCCCGACTGGCCGTTGTCGCTGGCGGTGACGCAGGTGGCGTCCTGGCCGGCGAAGGTCTGCGAGGAGAAGGACACCGACGCCCCGGCCAGATGGGCGGCGACCTCGCTCTCGGCCGCCTGCAGGGCGCTCACGGCGGTCGCCGGGCTGAACAGGTTGAGCAGTCCGGCGAGCGGGTCGGAGCTGGCCGATGTCGAGAAGCATGTCTGCTGGCCGCCCGAGGTGGAGCAGAAATAGGTGGTGGTGCCGGTGTCGATGACGGCGCCGTCGCCGGCCGAGAAGTAGGACTTCGGCGGCTGCTGCTCGAAGGTCACGGTCTGGGTCTGGCCGTTGTCGACCGCGCTGTAGACGGCACGGTAGGTCCCGTGCTCCATGGACTGCACCGCGGCGGTGAGCTGCTTCAGCTGGTCGGTGGTCGACAGGCCGGCCGACGCGGACGCCGACGCGGAGGCGGCGGCGGTGGTCGAGGTGGAGCCGGTGCTGCTCGCCGGCGAGCTCGAGCAGGCGGCGAGCCCGAGGCCGAGTGCGGCGAGGGCGACGGGGGTGAGCCGGCGCGCGACGGAGACGGTCGATCCTGCGGACATCGGTTCCCCTCCTGACTCCGGCCGGCAGGCGCCGCCCGTGCGGCCGGAAGTGTAGAGCGGGGCCGCGGCCGTGACCCGGACCGCTCAGCCCGTGACGAGCGGCGCCACCGATTCGCCGAAGACGGCGAGCTGGTCGCACAGCTCGGCCGCGCTGCGCGCCGGGAACCGGAGCTGGATGTGCGAGGCACCGATCGCCGTCCACCCGCGCAGCATGTCGGCCACCTGC
>DASRBM010000016.1:0-9946 GCA_035653635.1 Acidimicrobiales bacterium
CGGTGCCGCCGGAGACGATGATGTTGAGCCTGCCCACCACGGCCGCCTCGATGAACCGGGCCAGGGTGGAGGTGAGGGTCTGGTTGGCCACCAGGTCGTCGACCAGGAGCGGGTCCTTCGAGAACTTCCGGATGGTGAGGAACGGCCCGCCGATGGCGAGCGGGTGGACCACCGCGTTGACACGGGACCCGTCGGGGAGCCGGGCGTCCACCATCGGCGATGCCTCGTCGACCCGGCGGCTCACCTCACCGACGATCTTGTCGATGACCCGGCGCAGGTGCATCTCGTCGATGAAGGTGGTCTGGGTGCGCTCGATCTTGCCCTTGCGCTCGATGTACACCCGCCCCGGCCCGTTCACCATGACTTCGGACACCTCGATGTCGTCGAGGTAGCGCTGGATGGGCCCGTAGCCGAGGATGTCGTTGGCGATGTCCTCGGCCAGGCGTGCCTTCTCGGCGAGCGACAACGGGGTGATCTCGTCCTGCAGGGCGGCCTGGAGCTGGGTGTTGACGAGCGGACGGAGCTCCTCGAGGCCGACCGTGCCGTCGGACAGCTCCTGGCCGAGTTCCTCGATGAGACGGGCGTGGACCCGCTGGTGCACCTCGTCGAGCGCCCGGGCACGCGCCCCCTCCGTGCTGAGGACCCCCGCCTCGCGCAAGTGGTCGGACAGCGTCATGGCACTCCCCCTCTACTGCTGATGCGCCGCCGGCGCGGTGGACATCACCTGCGCCGCCAGATCACGGATCCCCTTGGCGAATTTCGATCGCGGCGCACCCACGACCACCGGCGACCCGATGTTCACCGATTCGGCCACCGACAGCTCGCTCGGGAGGTTGGCATCGGCCTTGAGCTGGGCCGCCTTCTCGGCGTCGGCCACCGTCAGGCCGACCCTGGTGTTCGCCCGGTTGAGGACGAACTTGATCTTGCCGAAGGAGATGCCGAGCACCCGCATGGTCTGCAGGCCGACCTTGGCGCTCTTCAGGCTCATGACGTCGAGCGAGGCGAGCACGAGCACCTGGTCGGACGACTGCAGGGCAGCGAGGGTGATCTCACCGAAGTTGGCCGAGGTGTCGATGACGATGAAGGCGCACATCTGGCGGAGCACGGCGATCACCCGGGCAAGGTCCGCCTTGCTGATGTGGTCGGCCGGACCGGGCTCGGTCGGTGAGGCCAACACGTACAGCCCGGTGGCATCGTGGCGCAGGAGCAAGCTCTCGACGAGGGCCGCATCGAGGCGGTCTCCGGCGGCGACCGCCTCGGCGATGGTATGGCTGGGCTGCATCTGGAGCATGAGGGCGACGTCGCCGAACTGGAGATCGGCGTCGAGGAGGACGACCGGGCCGGGAGCCGACTGCGCCAGGGCGATGGCCAGGTTGACGGCGATCACCGACTTGCCCGTCCCCCCCTTGGTCGAGAAGACGGTCACGACCTGGCCCTCGGGTGCCGAGGACGGCGCCACCGCCGAAGACGGGGGCGCCGGTGCCGCCACGGCCGGCACGCGGCCCTGCACCAGTCCTGCGACCCGGCTGATGGCGTTCACGAGCTCGGCGTCCTCGGCCGACACCGCCACCACATCGTCGACCCCGGACCGGATGGCCCGCTGCAGGATCTCGGGCGTCAGGGCGAAGACGACCAGGATCACGCCGGTGGCCGGTCGCCTGCTCGTCAGGTCCTGCACGGCGGGGAACAGCGCCTGCGGGTCCTCCGACGGCCCCACGACCACGACCACCGGGTTGGCCGGGTCGGCCAGCGCGGCGAAGGTGTCGAGGTCGGGGTAGGTCGCCACGTCGTCGTCCACCCCGCGCAGGTGCTCGATGAGCACCGATCGCACGGCGTCGTCGGGATCGACGACGGCCACGGCTATGCGGCCCTCGAGCCATGCCGTCTTCCCGGCGAGGGCGTCCGTCATTTCCACTCCTAGGTGGGTGAGCCGTTCAACACGTTGCCGGAGTTGACCCCCGGCACCGATGCGACCGGGTTCCCCGGCGGCACGAGCAGCAGGTAGATGCCGAGCGACTCCTGTTCGGCCAGGGCGATCCGCTCGGCGTTGGCCGGCGTGGCGGCGAACGTGAACAGACCAGCAGAGGTCGGCGTGGTGGTGACAGTCCCCGACTGCCCGGTCGTCGTCTGCCCGATGGCGAGGATGAGGACGTTCTGGAGGAGGAAGTTCTCGGCACCCCCGATGTTCACCAGGATGTCGACCTTGTCACCGGGCTGCGGCAGATTGGCCACGCCATGGACCTGATCGACCGACACCGATACGGCCACCTGGCCGGCCGGGATGAGCTGGGAGAACGTCACCGCCTGTTGGCTCGGACTCAGGAACATCCCGTCCACCAGCACCTGGCCGACCGGGAAGTTGGCGATGGCCGTCTTGCCGGCGATGACGGCCAGGTCGGTGATGGCCGTGACCGGCCGGATCTCGACCGGGATCTTCTTCGCCGTGAAGTAGCCCCCGTTGACGGCGTCGTTACCGGTCAATCCCCGAGGGATCGCCTTCGTGACGACGTAAGCGGGCTCGAGCTTGGCGTTGTTGAACGCCCGGTTCTGCGCGTTGTTGAGGAAGTAGTAGCTCAGTCCGGCAGCAGCCAGACCCACGATCACCGCTGCCACCACCACCACGGTCCGTCTCGCCGTCACAACCGATCCTCCCCCGTCGCCATCAGATACCTGCGCGTCACGGGCATTCGTATTCTCTCGTCGTCGCTCGCCCTCGTGCGCATGGATCGCCGCCCGACGTGCAGGGACAGGGTAAGTCCACCCAAGGCAAAATGCGACGGTTGCAAGGAAGTCGGCACCCTCCTCGCGGGCAAATGAGTCGAAGGACCCATCCACCCCCACGGCCAAATAGGTCCAAAGACCCATTGACACTTGCGAACCGCGAAAGCGCGCCTTGGATGTACGTACGACTCCCTTGTCGGAGGCCCGAAAGAACTCCGCAGCGCGAGATTTCGTAGGGCAATCGTCGTTATCCTGTTCTCACGCGTAGGGGGCGAGCTACGCCAAGCGAGGCGCGGTGTACGGAAGGACCCTGGCGGACACGGGGCACACGCAAGCCCGGTCGATCGCGGGGCCTTCGCGCCGACATTTCCGGCATCGGGGCGAAGACGGTGTCGCCCTCATCGAGTTCACGCTCGTGCTCCTGCCACTCGTCATGATCGTCTTCGGCAGCATCGACCTCGGCCGTGCCTTCATGGCGCTCACCCAACTCCGCAATGCCGCGCAGTCGGGCGCCTCATACGCGCGGTCGTTCCCGACACAGGTCTCGAACACCGGCAACTGTGTCGATCCCAACAACGTGTTGTTCCAGGTGGCGCAAGAGCAGGGAGCCAACAGCTCCGGCAGCGGAGCACTCACCGCGCTGGGCTACACGGTGACCGTCACCGACCAGACGACGTCGAGCACCGTCACCGGATGCCAGACGGCCACAGTCAAGTCCGGGGACGAGGTGCAGGTGATGGTGGCAAAGACCTTCCGCCCCATCACGTGGCCACTGAGCTCGCTCATCGGCACCGTCACGCTGCACGGCACGTCCCAGGTGGTCGTGCCGTGAGGCGCCGGCACTACGGCGAGCAGGGCACCGTCCTGGTAGAGGCCGCACTCGTGCTCCCGATCATGTTCGTGATCCTCTCCGCGGTCGTCGACTTCGGGTTCTGGGATTACCAGAACACCCAGGTGTCCAATGCCGCGCGCGACGGCGCCCGGGTGGCGATGCTCGACTACCAGACCACGAGTCCGGCCAGCTACGCCGACAGCCCCGGTTCGTTCAGCTCGTCGGACACCCTGACCACGGGATCTGCCGACCAGCTGATTCAGGCTGCCATCGCCTCGCACCTGGTTGGTCGCTCCTTCACCGCCACCGTGGCCTGCGTCTCCTCCTCGACCAACACCACGACGCCGTGCCAGAGTGCTACCCCGGGCACCGACGAGATCAGTGTCACCGTGACCACGAACCGCCCCTCGTATTCCTTCATCGGACCACGGTTCGGGTCGCCCACCATCACGGAGACGTCGACCGTGGTCATCGTCGGCCTCCCAACCACCGAGACCTCGGCCACGACGACGTCCACGACGACGACCACCTCGTCGACCACCACGACGACCCTTCCAAAGGTGCATGTCAAGAGCATGAGCAGCACCACCACCGGCACGTACAGTGGCGGCACCAAAGCCTGGGACACAACGATCACGATCTCTGTAGCCGACGCGTCAGGAAACCCGATCTCGGGCGCCCTTGTCACCGGCTCCTGGGATACCGCCGTCAGCACGTCCACCACTTCTTGTACGACGGCGGCAGCCGGCACATGCCAGGTCGAAGATGGCGTCACCCACAACCTTCCCATCTCGAATGTCACGTTCACAGTCGGCAACGTCGCGGCAAGCGGTTACACATACGACTCTTCGGCTGACAACCCGGCGAACGGCGCACTGAAGGTGAACCACCCATGAACTCGATTCGGGTCGACTCACGTAAGGACCACGGCATCGTGCTCGTGCTCGTGGCCCTGGCCATGACGGTCATCATGGGCGCGGCCGCTGTGGCCATCGACCTCGGGACCGGGTACTCGAGCAGTCGCCAGGTCCAGAACGCGAGCGACGACGCGGCATTGGCGGCCACGCACGTACTCGAGTGCTACGACATCGTGAGCAATATCAACTCGACGCTCTACAGCACAGATCCCAACGTCGCCACGCAGTACGACTGCCCCACCGGGTTGAGCGCCTACACGGCAGCCCAGGTGGCGACGACAGCGACGCACGTAGCCCAAAGCGATAACGGAGCACAAGGCCTGCAGTGCTCTGTGATCACCTACTACGGATTCATCAGTACCGCGCCCTACTACTCCGTGCTCGGCGACTGCTCCAATACGAGCAGCTGGTCGACCAATGCCAATGCTGACGGTGTCTACGTGCTCTCGAATACAAGCGAGGCGACGTCGTTCGGCAAAGCGGTCGGTGTCTCGTCCCTAACTCAGCACCGCCAAGCCGCCTCCACCATCCAGCCCTTCCTCGGCATTCCGGCGAGCGGCATCATCCTTGTCTGCGGCGGGGTGACATCATCGACTCAGCAGACTGACACGAGCGGCAACATCGTGCCCGCCCTCGTCAACTACAACTCGGTGACGAAGGAGTACGAGCTCAACACTGCGAAGACCACCGGCCTAGCGGGAGGCGCGTGGCGGACCGGACCCGTCTACAACGGCTCCACGAGTCCGGCCGGACCGATACTCGAGCTCCACGGACCCCAGGTCGACACGTGCGGCCTGGGCGGCAATTCCTGGAAGGGCATCGGCAATTCGACCGGCATGTTCCCGAATTGGTTCCCCGTCACGACCGGAGATAGGGCTGGTCCGATTCGCGTGGCGATCGCCGGCTTTCCCGCGTGCACGGATCTGACGAATCCGGCGCAGATCGGATGTGTACTTCCGATGCCGGTTTGCACGGATGGCATGGGCAATGGAAGCAACGGTCAGCTCTACTGCGTGGCCTGGGGGGCTTTCGAGCTCATGTCCGCGTCTGCGAATCAGCAAGACTTTGCATTTATCGGGGCGGCCACCGTCACATCCGGCTCGACAGGAACCGGGCCTCCGACGAACAACGGAATCAACGTCATCCAGCTCGTCCAGTAGCAGACGCCGCGACCGCGATGGATAAAGGTGGCTCAACTTGAGTCGACGAGTCGGGCGGTGATGTCTGCGCTGGAAGCGGGGGGCGCAGGTGCAGGCTCACGGAACCATCGGACGCTGCCGGCGACCAAGATGACGTCGCGGATCAGATAGGCACCCACCAGCCACCGGACGTAGCCCTCCACCGTGAGGTAGCCAAAGGTCGATGCGGAGACGGTGAAGGGGAAGATGGCGCTGTTGAGGGCACAGGCGGCCAGCCACGACGCCCGTACGCGATAGAGGGCCCACAACGGCATGAGCCACACCAGGTACTGGACGGAGAGCACCTTCGATCCGAGGACCACGAGGGTGAAGGTCGCCAGCGCACTGGCCTCGAGGCTGAGCCTCCCCCGGGACTGTCGCCACCACACCGCGACACATCCGAGGCCTGCCGCGACCTCGATGAGATCGGCGAGCGGTCCGACGACCGGGCTCACCGCGTTGAGGCTCCCGAAACTGTGGACCCAGTGCCATGCCGGAGGGTCGAGCACGAACGACAGCCCGGCGGCCAGGCTGCCGAGCTCGGGCGGTCGACCGGTGAAGTAGTGGACGGCGTTGAGCGCCGCGCCGTGGTTCAACACGTACGGAACCCCGAAGGTGACGGCCCCGGCCCCGGCGATCCAGAGGGCCCGGATCCATGGGATACGACCAGTGCGTCGCCACTCCCCGAGCAGGAGCACAGGCCAAAGGGCGGCCGGGAAGAGCTTCACCGCGAATCCCACGCCGCTCCAGAACCAGGCGGCGCCCCACCGGCCGTCTCGCCCTGCCCGGACGGCCCAGAAGGCGGCGGCCGCGCCGAAGATGTCGTAGCGCCCCGTCAGGAACATGACGGCCCCGAGCATCAGGTAGACGATCACGCGCTCGGCCGGGTAGGTACCGTCCACGCCGCGCTGCTCCTTCGCCATGGAGAAGATGAGCGCACCGAGGACGATGCCGATCGGGACGGCGAGGGCCCACTGGTAGGGGATGGGTAGGGCCAAGGGTGAGATGAAGATCAGGAGGGCCGGAGCCGGATACTCCTTCGGGAGCGCATGGAAGTAGGGGGTATGCAGCGCCGCGTGTGCGTACTTGTCGTACTCGGCCACGTCGATCGAGTTGATGAACTTGCCGGCAACGATCGTGGCGAGCACCCACAGCGCCACGCCGGGCAGCACGATGCGCCGAGCCGGCTCACTCGATGCCCACGCAACGATTCTCGTCCTCATGGTCGGCGCCTGAGCCGAGTCTTCTGATCGAACCACGAACTGCGAGCACCTCCCCTCCCAGCGCTCACGAGGCTCAAAGACTATGTTCTCGTTCGGCGCAGCCATGAAGATTCTCACCCGCGGGCTCCGGCCGCGTGCCGGCAGTTCGGAGGCGGTTCCCACGGCAGACCGGGCCGACGGCCACGGGCAAGGCGCGTCCCTCTGGCGCCGTCGTTGGCTCTTCTGCGGGCTCAGCGCCATTGCGGTGCAACTAGGTGCACTAGTCGCCTTCTCGACGCTCCAGTATCACCGATATGCCTTGACGCGCGATTTCGGTGCCTACAGCCAAGCGTGGTGGGCCATCGCCCACGGTCACTTGAACCCGTACGACACCTTGTTCGGTGCACCCTTCTGGCAGAACAATGCCGAATTCCTCATGTGGCCTCTCGCGCTGCTCTATTTTCCCGCGCGCTCGCCCCTGACGCTCCTCGTCGTACAGGACCTGACGGTCGCCGTCACCGAAGCGATCGCCCTTTGCTGGGCTCTGGACGTGGTTTCGGAGCGATTCGTTCGTGACGATCGGGTCGACGATCAGGCGCACGCGAACGGCATCATGGGCGTCGCCCTTGCCGCCATGCTCCTCGATCCGTGGCTCTACGAGACAACGGGATTCGACGTCCACTTCGAACCATTCACAGCGCTCTTCTGCGTGCTCATGGGTCGATCGCTCTGGCTCCGGCAGTTTCGGTGGCTTTGGCTGTGGGTGCCGCTCGCTCTCTCCACGAACGTCTTCGGTGGACTCTGCGTCGCGGCACTCGGGCTGTCGGCCATCCTGGCAAAGCGCTCGGTCCGGACAGGATCAGCTCTGGTAGCGGCCGGACTGGCGTGGTTCTTCTTCGTCATCGCCCTCCATGGGGCGGGAGTGGGCGGAACGGTGATCTCGACCGGGTACCGCTACCTCACAGGGGGGAACTCCTCCAATCCTTTCGCGATCGGCGTGGGGCTGTTCACCCACCCGACCGCGGTCTGGCATTTGCTGTCGGATAGGTGGGTCACCGCCCTGGCGTTCGTGGTGGTGTTCGGCTTCGTCGGGGTCGCGTCAAGATGGGCCTTACCTATCGTCGCCGTGGTCTTCTTGCCGAGCATGCTCAACTCGAGTGGCATCTTCTTCCGGCTGCTCGCCTCCTTCCAGGTCTGGCCGGCGCTTCCTTTCGTGCTGCTGGGAACGGTGATGCTGGCCTCTTCCTGGCTCGACCGGGGAGGTCGCGGAAAGGTCCCAGAGCGTGCAGGCGTGGTGCTGCTCGGATCCTGGCTTGCCGTCACGATCGCCTTGGCGATCCCGCTTCTACCTAGCGTCTGGCGCACGTGGATCGCCGTCAGTCCACAGGCATCTGCGGTATTGGCGCGCGATGCCGTGCGAATCCCCGCAAACTCCGAGTTGATCGCGTCGCAGGGAGTCGTCGGCCGTTTCGGAGACAGAACGCACGTATACCCGATCATGCAACCCGGCAGGACCTATCCCCTCACCGGTCGGCCCGTGTACTTGCTCTTTGCGAAGGACCAGGGCACGGGAGAGCTCACGGCGGCGGCAACGCAGGTCGAGATCTCGTTCGTCCAGAACAGGCTCCGGGCGACGCCGCTCGATTCCGGCTCCGGGATATTCCTCTTCGAGTGGAATCCGGCGTCGGGACGGCAAAGCCTGCTGCTGCCGTGACCACGACGGGGACGGACAATACGGCCCTTCCGACCGTCCGAAGATGGACATCGCTTCGGCTGGCCGTGGTCGTGGTTCTGGCTCTGCAGTGCGTCGTCCTCTTCGCCGTCAGCGCCATCGAGTACGACCGCTACGCCCTCGGCGTCGGCTTCGGTACGTACGCCCAGGCCTGGCACGCCATCGCCCACGGCACCTTCGCTCCCTACAGCACCCTCATCCACAAGGCCTTCTGGCGCAACGACGCCGAGTTCATCCTCTGGCCGCTCTCGTTGCTGTCGTTCCTCTTCCCCCACGCCGTCGACCTGCTGTGGGCTCAGGATCTCGCTCTCGTCCTGACCGAGTACGTGGCGCTGCGCTGGGTGTGCGACATCCTCGACACCAGGCCGGGTCTCGCTCTCGATCCGGTCCTCTCGCCGGCCGCGCTCCTCGCCCTCGTCGGGAGTCCATTCGTCTACTACGCCGCCGCCTACGACCTGCACTCCGAAGTGTTCGTCGCCCTCTTCGCCGTCCTGACTGCCCGTGCACTGTGGCTCGGCTCCACGCGCGTCGGATGGGTCTGGGCGGCGTTGACCCTCGCCTCGAGCGGACTGGGCGGGCTGTACCTGGTCGGCGTGGCGGTGTCCGGTCTCGTCCGTCCGGGCCGCCGCAAAGCTGCAACCGGACTGCTCGTCTGCGGGGTGGCCTGGCTGGCCTTCGTCACCGCCGTCGGGGGGAACGAATTCGGCTTCTCGAACAGCCTGTCCGAGTGGTACGGCTACCTCGTCGGTCCCCACCACGGGCACGTGGGCGTGGCCGACGTCGTCCTAGGGATCCTCCGCCATCCGTGGACCGCCGTCAGCCACGTGCTCTCCCGGACCGGTTATCTCGTCGTCATGCTCCTGCCGGTGGGACTCGTCGGACTTCTGTCGGCCTGGGGGTGGCCGATGGCGCTCGTCGTACTCGTGCCGAGTGCCCTCAACGCCAATGTGGCCTTCGTCAACCCGAAGGCGTCCTTCCAGAACTGGGCCGCCCTGCCCTTCGTGCTCGTCGGTTCAGTCCTCGTGCTTCGCGCGTGGTGGGCGCGCCGAGGCGTCGGACCACGGGTCGTGCGAGCCGCCGGCGCGCTGTGGCTGCTCGCCCTCGTCGTCGTGGCCGCGTCGCTCTTCCCGGCACTCCCCCGCTTCTGGGTGTCGGTCGACGCCCCCGCCGGCGCCGCGCTGGCCCGGGCGGCGGCACGGATCCCACCGGGCGCCGAGGTCATCGGTTCGTGGGGCGTGGTGGGCCGTTTCGCCGAGCGGTTCCACACCTACGCCTACGGTCCGTTGAGTGCCCGGCTGCCCGTCGATCGGCGGACCGTCGTCTTCATCCTGGCACCGGGGCAGGGCAACTTCGAGGTGACGCCG
>DASRBM010000017.1:0-2490 GCA_035653635.1 Acidimicrobiales bacterium
CGCAACACCGGCTACCAGCTCGGCTACGGCGCCGGCGACATGGCGGTTTGGAATCCGCGCCTCGAGCGCGGCGGGCTCGACGATCTCGCGATCAAGGCGTCGACGCTCCTGCTCTGGAAGGGGCACTGCTCGGTGCATCAGCGTTTCCGTCCCGAACACGTGGAGGCGTTCCGGGCCGAGCATCCCGCCGGGCTCGTGTTCGTCCACCCCGAGTGCGCGCACGAGGTGGTGGAACTGGGCGACGTCGTCGGCTCCACCGACCGCATCATCAAGGCGGTGGACGAGGCGCCGCCGGGCTCGGTGATCGGCGTGGCCACCGAGATCCATCTGGTGAAGCGTCTCGCGGACGAGCACCCCGATCGCACCGTGGTGTCGCTCGACCCGATCGTGTGCCCGTGCTCCACCATGTTCCGCATCGATGCCGCCCACCTGTGCTGGGTGCTCGAGTCGCTCGTGGCCGGTGAGGTGGTGAACCGCATCACCGTCGACGAGGAGACGGCCACCTGGGCCCGGGTCGCCCTCGAACGCATGCTCGCCATCATCTGAACCCGGGCGAGGACCGGAGTAGGAAGAGGGCCGCCCTTCGGGGCGGCCCTCTTGCATGCGGCGGTGGGAGCGGCGCCTACACGGCGGCCGTGGTGGTGCCCGCCATGGCCCGGAGCTCGGCCTGCACCTTGGCCTCGTGCTCCTCGGCGTCCTTGCGGGCCCGGGCCGGACTCCAGCGTCCGACCATCAGGAAGACGAGCGGGATGAAGACGATCTCGCCGCCGACGCACACCCACCACCAGTGGCGCCACTGACTGGCCGTGACCTTCTGGGCCGTCACCACCTGGGTCCCGTGGGCGGCGAGGAAGGCGAGGTCGGCCTTCGGCACCTTGGGCAGGGCGAGGATGTACGGGAGGGCGTCGTTCGGCGACGCCAGGTTCCGGGCGGCGGCCACCTCGGACTCGGCCTTGCCGAGCGCCGGGATCGGGTTGCTGCTGCCGAGCACCTTGAGCGTGGCTGCGTCGATCTCTCCGAGCGTCTTCACCTGGTCGGGGTACTTGGCCGCGATGGCCTGGGCCTGGGCCCCGTACTCGACGAGCGGGGTCATGGAGTTGACCACGAAGGGCAGGATGAACACCGAGATGGCCACCACGGCACGGATGATCCAGCCCCACACGGCGAGGCCGGTGGCGGTGAGGGCGGGGTTCCGCTTCTCCACCGTCTCGGTGAAGCTCGCCATCCACGGCGCGTAGGCGATGCCGAGGCAGATCGACATCAGGGTGACGATCCACACGAAGGTGTAGTAGCCGGTGTGCGGAGCGCTCGTCCGGGTCAGGAAGACGATCGTCATGGCCACGGCCCCGAGGGCGCCGGCGATCATGAAGGGCTTGCGCACCCGGAGCTTGTCCGAGGCCAGGCCGATGAGGATGAGCGCCACCGCGTCGAACGCCCAGAACCAGTTGCCGATGCCGTTCGCCTGGGCCTCGGTGAAGCCGAAGATGGTGCTGAAGTAGATGACGAAGAAGCCGACGGCCGTGTAGTAGATGATCAGGAACACGGCGATGGCGAAGGCGGATCCCACCACGTCGAGGTGGAGCATCTGCCGCCACGGGTTCTTCAGGCTCTCGCTGATGTCGAGCCCGCTGGCCCGGGCCTCGATGAGGGCCCGGTCGTGCATGGACACCATCAACTGGTCCCGCAGGTTGGGCGACAGTTCGCGCAGCCCGAAGAGGGCGATGACGAAGACCACCAGGCCGACGATGCCGCAGATGGTGAACTGATCCTGCCAGGCGTGCAGGTGCGGCAGCGTGTGGCTCGACACCTCGGCCACGCAGAGGCTGCCGACCACGGGTCCGAGCGTCCAGAAGCCCATGGCCGAAGCCCGGCCGAGCTGTGGGGAGAAGTCGCGCACGAGGGCGGGGGTGGCCACGAGGATGATGCCCTCGACGAAGCCGACGAGCACCAGCATGAGTCCGAAGGTGAACTGGTTCGGGGCGTTGGGCACGCCGAAGAGGATGAGCAGGCCCACGATGAGGAGGCCGTAGGTGACCATGTTGGCCCGCCCCCAGCGGTCCCCCAGTCCGGCCAAGAGCGACGAGAAGGCGCCGATGGCGTTGCCGACCACCGAGATGTACACGTAGTAACGGAAGCTCATGTGGTAGTGGACGAGGATCGAAGGGGCCACGGCGCCGGCGATGTAGAGCTGGTAGTAGAGCAGCACCGTAGCGGCCACGACGATGCCGAGGTAGAGGAACCGCGGCGCGGTGTCGGGATAGTGGTCGAGCTGGCGGTACCACAAGGTGCGAGCGAGCGCTCCCCGTTGTGGCACTCCGCTCACCGGAACGGCCGTCGTGGCCATGTCGTCCTCCCCACTCGTCTTGTCGACGGTCGAGTTCTTCGCTGTCCTCGGTCTGCGCCGGCGCGGCCGGTTCAGTCCGTCTTGACGATCAGCACGGCGCACTGAGCGCCGTGCGACACCGAGTTGGGCACGCTGCCGAGCACCCG
>DASRBM010000018.1:0-5000 GCA_035653635.1 Acidimicrobiales bacterium
CCTCGACCGGTACCTGGCCCGCACCGGCTTCGAGTCGCAGCAGACCGACGAGCCCGAGAGCCCGGGGCGACCGGCCAACCTGTGGGAGCCCCTCGACGGATCCGACGGCGAGGACCACGGGGCCCACGGCGCCTTCGACGACCGGGCCCATCCCCGCAGTGCGGAGGCCTTCGTGAGCCGGCACGCCCGTGCCCTCACGCTTGCCGGCGTCGGTGGCTCCGCCGCCGTGCTCCTCGCCGGCGCCCGACGGGCCCGCCACTGATCCCGTCCCAGGTTCTCAGCGCGCCGGACCGAGCTCGTCGGCGCGCCGGGCGAGGTCGACGCGGGAGTTGATGCCGAGCTTGCGGAACACCGAGCGCAGGTGCGAGTCGACGGTGTAGGGCGACACGAACAGCACCTCGGCGATCTGGCGGTTGGTCATGCCGGCCGCCGCGCGCACGGCCACCCGCCGCTCGGCGTCGGTGATGCGGCGGTCGTCGCCCGAGACCTGCCGCTCGACGCCGGGCCGCAGGTCCTCGAGCAGGCGGGCCTCGACCTCGCGGGCGGCGCGTCGCACGAGCGGGAGCATGAGCGGCGAACCCTGGTCGCGTGCACAGGTGAGGTCGAGCACACCGGCCACCCTGCCCGTCGTCGGATCGTGCAGGAGCGCGGCGGCGCACGACATCGTGACGAGTTGATCGGCGAAGTGCTCGTCGCCGTGGACGGCGACATCCGCCCGCGCGGCGAGGGCGGTGCCGATGGCGTTGGTGCCCACCGCGCCCTCGCCGTAGACGAAGCCGGGCGCCAGCCGGATGCGGTCGAGCGTGGCGCGCATCGACGGATCGGGGGCGCGGCGATCGAGCACGGTGCCGTCCTCGTCGGTGAGCAGGACCGCGATGGCGGCCCCGGCCACATCGGTTGCGAGACGGTCGATCACCGGCGACGCGGCCCGCACGAGGCGGGCGTCGCGATCGACGTCGTGGCGCAGGGGCACCTCGAAGCGATCGGGCCGCAACCCGCTCTCGACCGAGCGACGCCACGATTCGGCGATCTCCCGGCGGGGGGCGAGGTCGCGACGGACCGCGGCCTCGGCGCGGAGCGTCCCGTCTGGTCGGAGTGCGTGGAGCGGCACGATGCCTTCTCTCTTCTCGTCCCGCCCCGGTGGCCCCTCCGAGGGACCTGTTGCAGAGTGCAACCGCACGGGACGGGCGATATTCCCGCCATCGCGGGAGGTGTGCAGGGCCGACGCGAGCCACGAGGGAATACCCCGGGGGGTATCGGTGTTCCTCTGTGAGACAACCACCGAGGGGAGACCGGCATGGCCACCGTGGAACTGGGCAAGGCGAACTTCGCCGAGACCGTCGAGTCGAACGACATCGTCCTCGTCGACTTCTGGGCGGCCTGGTGCGGTCCGTGCCGGATGTTCGGCCCCGTCTTCGAGACGGCCTCGGCCGATCATCCCGACGTCGTCTTCGGCAAGGTGGACACCGAAGCCGAAGCCGAGCTGGCGGGGGCATTCGGCGTCATGTCGATCCCCACGCTCCTCGCCGTGCGCGACCGGGTCGTCCTGTACTCCCAGCCCGGCGCCCTGTCGGCCGCCGCCCTCGACGATCTTGTCAGGCAGGTGAAGGCCCTCGACATGGACGAGGTCCGCCGGCACGTGGCGGAGCAGGCCGACGGCGAAGGAGCGGACCGTGCGGCTTCCTGACGAGGTGACGGCCGACGTGCGCCGGCGGCTGCGACGGGTGGCCGGCCAGCTCGGCGGCATCGAGCGCATGCTCGACGACGGCCGCGACTGCAAAGAGGTGGTCGCCCAGATCTCCGCCGCGACCAAGGCGCTCGAGCAGGCGGGCTTCCGGCTGGTGGCGGAAGGCCTCACCTACTGCATCGGAAGCCCCGACGAGGCCAGGGCGGACGGCTACGACGTCGAGACCGTCCAGCGCATGTTCATGCGCCTCGCCTGAGCTCGGCCATGCACGCGCCGGACAGACCCGCGCAGGGCGTGCCGCCCGTGGCACGCGCGTCCGTGTTGGCGGTGTGCGCCCATCCCGACGACGAGAGCTTCGGGCTCGGCGCCGTGCTCCATTCCCTAGCCTGTGACGGAGCCCACACCGCGGTGCTGTGCTTCACCCACGGCGAAGCCTCCACCCTGACCGCCTCGGCGTCGCTGGCCGAGGTCCGGGCCGCCGAGTTGCAGCACGCCGCCCTGGTCCTCGGAGTCGAACAGGTGGCGCTCCACGAGCACCCCGACGGTGCCCTCGCCGGCGTCCCATTGGACGTCCTCGCCGCCACGGTGTCGGCGACGGCCGACGCGGTCGGGGCCGACCTGCTCCTCGTCTTCGACCAGGGCGGCGTCACCGGGCACCCGGACCACGACCGGGCGACGGCTGCCGCTCTCGCCGCCCGCCCCGACCTGCCGGTATTGGCATGGGGCGTACCCGAGTCCGTCGCCAACGCCCTCAACGACGAGTTCGGCACCGCCTTCGCCGGGCGCACGCCGGAACAGCTCGATCTGATGCTCCCCGTCGACCGCGCCGTGCAGCGGCGCGCCATCGCTTGCCACGACAGTCAGTCGACCGACAACCCCGTCCTGTGGCGGCGCCTGGAGCTCCTCGGCGACGCCGAATGGCTCCGGTGGCTGCGCCACCGCACGTCCGTCCGATCCGCCCACGACGCCGGCCCTGCGCAATTCGCCGGCGCCCGCATGAAGGAGTAGTGACATGGCAGGAACCGTGCGCGTCACCCACCTCGACGGAGACCGCTTCGCCATCGGTGTGCGCCAGCACCGCCTCGTCGTGGACCAGCCCGTCGCCGACGGCGGGACCGACGTCGGACCCACCCCCACCGAGCTCTTCGTCTCGAGCCTGGCTTCGTGCGTCGCCTTCTACGCCCGCCGCTTTCTCGCCCGCCACGATCTGCCGACCGACGGACTGGTGGTCGAAGCCGGCTTCGACATGGCCGAACGTCCGGCCCGCGTCGGTGCGATCGCGGTGCACGTCGAGCTCCCAGCCGGCGTGCCCGAGGACAAGCGGGCCGCCCTCCTGGCCGTGGCCCGCCACTGCACCGTCCACAACACCCTCACGCACCCTCCTGAGGTGCGCGTGGACCTGGCCCCGCCGGCCGACGACGCCGCCGCCTGAACCGCAGCCGTGCCGAAAGACACGTGGGCGCCCGGGGCATCCCGGGCGCCCACGGTCGACACATCGAACCGCGTGGTGGGTACGGTCAGGGTGTCGTGGTGAAGGCCACCATCGGGGTGGTGTTGGTGAGCCCCGTGTTGAGCAGCTCGCCCGGGATGGAGCCGTAGTAGGGAGCGTCGCCGTAGACGAACACGCCGCCGGACTGGTCCACCACGGTGTAGCCCTTGCCCGTGGCGTCGTAGGCGATGCCGATCAGCGGCGCCTGGGCCGCGCCGCTCAGGAGCGGCGAGCCGCCGAAGAAGGCGGTGCCGAAGGCGGCCAGGGCCCCGTCGCTCTCGGCCAGGAGGTAGCCCGTGCCGAGCGGGGACTCGGTGATGCCGACCACCGGCGAGGCAGCCGGGCCGCCGTTCGTGTTCGTGTAGGTCGAACCGAAGAACGGGGCGTCGCCGTAGGCGAACACGCCGCCGTCGGCACCGGCGATCACGTACCCGAGTCCGTCGGCCGTGGGCGACAGGCCCACCACGTTCGCCACTTTGACACCTGACCCCGGCAGCGAGCCGAAGTAGCCGGCGTCGCCGAACCCGAACACGCCGCCGTCCGAGCCGAGGAGCCAGTACCCCTTGCCGTCGGGCGTCGAGGCGATGGCGACGATGTCGTTGACGCTGATGCCCTTCTGCGGCAGGGAGCCGAGGAACTTGGCGTCGCCGTAGGAGAACACCCCGCCGTCCTTGCTGGCGGCCCAGTAGCCGTTGCCGTCGGCGGAGCTGGCGATGCCCACGATGGAGCTCTGGGCCACGCCGAGCGGGGAGCCGAGCGGCCCGGTGGCGCCGTTGGCGGTGGCGTTCACCAGCTGCGTGCCGCCGATGCTCCACAGCGCACCGTTGCCGGCGATGATCCAGTAGCCGGGCGCGGCCGTGGCCGCGGAAGCCGGCAGGGTGCCGACGAGGCCGGCGATGCTCGTCGTGAGGACGGTGAGAAGGGCGAACGCCCTCCACCGCCGCCACGGCCTACCGGCCGATCGGGTGGGGGTGTCGTCGTGGGGCACCTGTGCTCCTTTGTTATTTCCTATATTTCCCATGACTTTACTAGACATACCTCTCACCCGACCTTCCCGGTGACGTAGGCCTCCGTGCGGGGGTCGGACGGCGACTCGAAGATCTGGGCCGTGGGTCCGAATTCGACGAGCTCCCCGACGTTGTCGTCGCCGAGCAGGAACACGGCGGTGAAGTCCGACACCCGGGTCGCCTGGAACATGTTGTGGGTGACGAGCCCGATCGAGACCTCGGACGACAGCTTGACGATCAGTTCCTCGATCTGGGCCGTCGACACCGGGTCGAGGGCGGAGCACGGCTCGTCCATGAGGAGGACCTCGGGTTCGACGGCGAGCGCCCGGGCGATGCAGAGCCGCTGCTGCTGTCCACCCGAGAGTTTGATGGCGGGCTCGTCGAGGCGGTCCTTCACCGTGTCCCACAGCGCCGCGTGGGTGAGCGCCGCCTCGCACGCCTCTCGCAGGACCTTCCGGTCGCGCACGCCGTTGAAGCGCAGGCCCGACACCACGTTCTCCTCGATGCTCATGGTGGGGAACGGATTCGGCCGCTGGAAGACCATGCCGATCTTGGAGCGCACCAGCTCGGGGTGAGTGTTGCCGGCGTAGACGTCGAGGTCGCCGAGCCGGATCGTCCCCGACACCGTGCCGCCGGTCCGGTCGTGCATCCGGTTGATGGCCCGCAGCACGGTCGTCTTGCCGCACCCCGAGGGGCCCACGAACGCCGTGACGCGGCGCGCGGCGAGCGGCATCGACACCTTGCGCACGGCGGTGAAGGTCCCGAAGCGCACGGCCACGTCGCGCAGGGTGACGGCCTCGTCCGTGATCTCGCCGCG
>DASRBM010000019.1:0-2570 GCA_035653635.1 Acidimicrobiales bacterium
CCGGCCGGCAGAGCACGGCCGCCGTGGGGACGCCGTCGATCCCGCCGCTGAAGGCGCGCTGCAACATCCACCGGGGTGTGCGACGGAACGTCGGGTGCCCCACGCCGAAGGGTTCGGCGAAGGGCTTCGTGTGGGAGATGAGGTCGAACCCGGCCACCTTGAGCATCTGCCGGTGCCCGGACGCGTTCGGTATGGCCCACTGGGCCCGGTCACCGAGCACGAACATGGTCGGGCGGCGGCGCAGCACCACGCTCGAGATCACGTCGATCTGCTCGATGGAGAGGAATACGCCGTGGCAGACGCGCCGGATGGCCTCGAGCGCCCGCATCGGGTCGCGCAGGTGCAGGAGAAGGCTCCCGCACACCACGACGTCGAATGTGCCGATGTCGTCGGGATGGAGGTCGTAGACATTGACGAACTTCCGCTGCACCTTCGATCCGAGCAGCTCCGCCGCGATCTCGAAGCCACGACCCTTCTGCCCCGCCATCTCGGCTAGCTTCGCCGGTCCGAGCGCCCGCACGCGGGGCAGCCAGTCCCACCCCTCGTGCGAGGCCACGTCGGTGGCCCATACCTCCGCCGCACCCCGGCGCTCGAGCTCGAAGGCGAGGAACCCGTCGTAGGTGGCCACGTCGAGGCAGCGTTTGCCGGTGAGATCGGGCCAGGGGATGCGGTCCACGATCGGCCGGAGGTCGAACCAGCCCGGCGTGGCTACACCGGGCGCCACGTCGATGGTGTGGTACCACAGTGGTTGTTCGGCGATCGCCGCCGCAGCGTCCCGCGTGTCCATGGCCGGTCCGTTCATGCTCTCCGAGTCGGCGAATGCTACCCCGCCGCCCCGAATGGACCCGAAGCTTGACCAGTCCCGTCGACATCTGCCATAACGGCGAAATGGCCGAGATCGGGGACGTCGTTTCGCCCACCTGGTTGGCGAGAGCGGCCGAGCTGCGTAGCGAGTTCGAGGCCGGCACCCCCTTTCCACTCCTCGTTCTCGACGACTTCCTCACTCCGCGGCAGGCGGAGGCCATGCTGACGGAGTTCCCCGCACTCGACCAGATGCCGTCGTCTCGTGACTACGTCTTCGCCGAGAAGCGCGAATTGTCGAGCATCGAGGCCGCCGGGCCGGCCTGCCGACGCTTCTACGACGCCATGGTGTCCGAGCTCTTCGCCGAGTTCCTCTCCGCGGCCACCGGCCGGACGGTGTTCGTCGATCCAGCCTTTCACGGCGGCGGCTTCCACCAGAGCGGGGACGGGAGCTTCCTCGACATGCACGTCGACTTCAACATCCACCCGCTGCATGCCGACTGGAAGCGCAGCCTCAACATCCTCATCTACCTCTGCCCCGAATGGGACCCCGGCTACGGAGGCGAGCTCCTGGTGAAGGCGCGGGTGGAGGACGAACCCCGGGCCATCCCCATGGGATTCAACCGCGCGGTCATCATGCACACGGGGGACGCGACGTTCCACGGATTCCGCCGCATGTCCCTGCCGAGCGGCGTCACCCGGAGATCGGTCGCCACCTACGCGTACGAGCATCTCGGTGCAGGTGAGCGCCCTGCCGCCCACAGCACGCGCTGGGTCCCCGAGGAAGCGGGGCTCGGTAAGCGGCTCCTGGCCCGGCACTACGAGACCCTGGTGCGGCTCAAGCAGCGCGTCGCCGGCAGCGGCACGGCCCGGAACCGCTGAGAGCGGTGTCTACGCCCGGGATCCCTCCGACCGCCCCACACCGGTCCACGTCACCCGGAGCAGATCGGCCCGGATCCTCGACCCGGCCGGCAGCAGCGCCTTCAGCTGCCTCTTGCTGAGCAGGCGGGTGAAGCGGTCGGCGTGGGCCGCCCGCCATCGAGGGGACCAGTGGCGGAGCACGGCCTGCGTGTGCGTCTCGACCGGGAACCACTTGTTCGGAGTGGTCACGGCGAAGTGGCGGCCGACGCGCAGATGCTCGGCCACGAACCGCCGCTGCAAGTCCTCGTCACCGACGTGCTCGATGACGGCGTTCGACAGGACGAGATCGAAGCTCTGATCGGGGAACGGCAGGGCCGTCCCGTCGCACTGGACGAACGTCCAGGGGCTGTCGCGATGCACGATCAGGTCGGCCGACACCACCGTGGTGGCCTCGGCCGCGGCCGCCTGCTCCACGATGCGGGCGATGGGGCCGGTGCCGCCCCCCGCGCCGATGAAGAGCATGGACCGCAGCCCGTTGTCGCGGCAGTACTGCCGGATGAACTCCCCCTTGCTGCGCCGGTTGGCGACGCTGAACCGCTTGGCGACCTCGAACACGAGTCGTCGACTCCACCGCCGCAGTCTCCGCATGGGCGCCGACGCTACGCGCAGTAGGACCCCCGAGCCACTGTTGAGCCATGAAGCTGCAACCGCCCGGTGAAGCGTTGACAGAGCTGATCCACGGCCGTAGCCTCACGACTCTTCAGTGGACGACAACGGCGGAGGTCATCCAGTGGCCAACGAAGGGCGGCTTCGTCGCGCGGCTCATGCGCGAAAGCGAGGGATTTGGCGACGATCGCTCCTCGTCCCGCTACTGGTTCAAGGCGTCGTAGTTATCAACATCGCGACAG
>DASRBM010000020.1:0-22317 GCA_035653635.1 Acidimicrobiales bacterium
GGCCACCTGGGGAGACGGGTGGTGGCGCCGATCCTTATGACGCACGGGACGCCGGAGCAGCAGCGTCGGTTCCTCCCTCCCATCCTCGAAGGTCGCGAGTTCTGGGCGCAGTGTTTCTCGGAGCCCGGCGCCGGCTCCGACCTGGCCTCGCTGTCGACGCGCGCGGAACTCGTCGGGGGACGTTTCCTGGTCAACGGCCAGAAGGTCTGGACCAGCAACGCAGAGTTCTGCGACTGGGGTTTCGTCCTCGTCCGCACCGACCGCCAGGCGCCCAAGCACGCGGGGATCAGCTGCCTCGCCGTCCCGCTGCGGGCGGCCGGCGTGACCATCAGGCCGATCCGGCAGATCAACCGGCAGAGCGACTTCGCGGAGGTGTTCTTCGACGATGTCGAGGTGCCCCTGGAGAACTTGATCGGCCCGCTCAACGGCGGCTGGCGCGTGGCTGTCACCCTGCTCAACTACGAGCGCGGCCTGGAGTCCGCCATGTCGCGATTCGCCGACCAGCGCCGCGCGGTGGAGTCCGCGCTGCTCGCCATCCGCGAGAAGCCGGAGCGCGACCGCTATCTGGACGCCCACGCCCTCGGCCGCCTCCAGGCGGAGATCCTCGCCATCCCGATCGTGGCCATGCGCCTGCTGTCGACGCAACTGGAGGGAGGCGACCCGAGCGAGCTGGCCTCCGTCCTCAAGCTGCAACACTCGAACGCCTGGCAGCGGGACGCCAGCCGGGTCCTGCTCGCCACCGGTCAGGCGAGCATGCTCAAGCGTGAGCCGGCCGAGTCGCAGTTCCTCTTCTACCTGATGTCGCGTGCCGTCAGCATCGGCGGCGGCACCTCGGAGATCCAACGCAATGTGATCGCCAAGCGTGTGCTGGGCCTGACCTGACATGCGGGCGGGATTCGACGAAGAGGAGCGGGCGCTCCTGGAAGGGTTCGACGAAACCCTGCGGCGACTGCCCGAGTACGCCACGGCCGTCGACGATGGCAGGGTCGATCGGGAGGTGGTGAGCCGACTCGGCCGTCGACTGGCGGCGGATGGCTGGTTCGAGGTCGCCGACCCGCGCTCCGACTCGAGGCAACCGGGCACCGTGCTGGCGGGCCTGGCCGAGGTCGCGGGCCGCCGCTCGGTGGCCATCCCCTATCCTCTCCTCGAGACCTGGCTGGCGGTTCGCGTCCTGCGCCAGGCGGGCGCCGAGGAGGTGGCGACGGCGGTCGCCGCAGGCGAGCGTACGGCCACCCTCGCCGTCGACCTCCTGGGCGGCAACCACGTTGGAGACACCAGTGGATGGGTTCCCTACGCGAACGCCGCCGACCTCGCCGTGTTGGTGGTGGCGGAGGGCGCCGAGACGACCGTGCTGCTCGCCGAGCTGCCGCTGGCCAGCATGTGGGAGGCGCCGGCCATCGACCTCGCCACGCCCACCGGCGTCGCCCCCCTTCCCGTCGGGCGTGAGGCCGGCCGGCTCGACTCGGAGGAGCTTCGGTTCACGCGATGTCTCTATCTGGCCCTCCAGGCCGCGGCCATGGTGGGCGCCGCCGACGACCTCTTCCGACGCACCGTCGACTACCTGCGTGCCCGCGAGCAGTTCGGCGTGCGTCTGTCCAGCTTCCAGGCGCTCCAGCACCACGCGGCCGACCTCCTGGTCGCCCTGGAAGCCGCTCGCTCACTCGCCTACTACGCGGCCTGGTGCGCCGATGCCAGGGCTGAGCGCATGGAGGAGTACGCGCTGACCGCCAAAGGTTTCTGTGGGGAGACCTGCTGGTCGATCGCAGGCAGCGCCATCCAGCTTCACGGGGGCACCGGGATGACCTGGGAAGGCGCCCTGCATTACGGCCTGTGTCGCATCGCCTACCTTGCCATGGCGGGCCGGAACGCATCTGAGTGTCTGTCGGCCGCGGGAGGCGCCGCTATTGACAGGGCATCGATGCTCACCCTGGCCCACCGAAGGGGGCCCTGACGTCCAGCGGGAAACGTCGGGGCGTCCACCGATCGTCGAACCATGGCATCATTCAGATGAGGAAAGGAGGGAACAGTGCAACATGAGCGCCAGGGGACGTGCACGAACTCGCCATGTGGTCGCCACTCGGGAGGAGCTTCCTCCCGGTCAGCGCAAGATCGTGAAGATCGGCAAGCGGGAGATCGGCGTCTTCAATGTCAACGGTGAGCTGAAAGCCATCGCCAACATCTGCCCCCACCATCAAGCTCCGCTGTGCCTGGGCCCGCAGACCGGCGAGATCAAGGCGAACGGGGTCGGCAACTACCTCTACGACCGCGAGGACGAGATCATCCGCTGCCCCTGGCATTCCTTCGAGTTCGACCTGAACACCGGTCGCTGCCTGCCGGTTCCCGATCTCTACCGTGTGGCCGTCTACCCCGCCGAGTGGGAAGACGGACACGCGGTCGTCTACGTGTAGTCGCAGGCGCCATCACCTCCCGCGCACCGGTCGGGCGGCGCCGGGACAGTCGAGGGTCCCGGCATCGCCGTGGAAGCGATCGGGGTCGCCGCCCGCCCCGGGGCGGCGCCCGGTCGGTGCAGGGAGGGGGCCCCGCACGCGGCCGCCTCACGTCCTCCCGGCGGCCGTGACCCCCACGGCGGCCGGCGCATGCGGAGGCCCGACCTCAGTCCCCTGCGTCCTCTGCCCTTGCCGCAGCCATCGCCGACTCGCCCGCGAGCAGCCCGAAGGTCGAAGCCTCCCCCCAACCGCCGGCATACCCCGCCCGAGGCCCCCCCATCAGGCCAGCCATCGTCCCGCCCGCGGCCAGCAGGCCGGGGATCGGCCGTTCCCGCTCATCGAGCACCTGGGCCCGACCGTTGACCAGCACCCCGCCCATGGTGAAGTAGACACCGGCGATGAGGGGGATGGCCCGGTAGGGCGCTCGGGCCAGGGGTGCGGGTGAGCCGGTCCGCGGTGGCGTCAACTCATGGCCGGCCCGGCGCTCCACGGCCCGGTTGTAGATGGTCACGGTGACGGCGAGCGCCTCCATCGGCGCCGGGATGCGGACCGCCAGCTCCTCGATGCTGTCGGCGACGACGACGGTCGCGCCCTCCTGCTCGAGTACCGGATTGAGCGGGAGCTCGGCCACGTTGCGGCGCGCCCCTCGTGCCGCCGTGCCCGTCCAGGTGATATCGTCGAGCACTAGCCAACAATCGCCGGGCGTGGTCGAACGGGCGATCGCGACCGCCATCACGGTGGTCCCGGCCGCCTCGTCGGCGATCCGGCGACCGTGAGCGTCGACGGCTAGGCTCGCCTCGATCGCCGCCGCCGGGGCCGGATGGGGGCTCAGACGCGGGTTGTGGAGCGCGTCGCGGTGCCGGCAATGCCCGTAGAAGACGTCCATGCTCGCCGTCCGAGCGCCGAACTCGAGGGCCATCTGGAGGCAGTCGCCGGTGTCGAGCGGCGACCCGTCGAGCAGGTAGTCGGTCGTGACATGGCGAGCCATCAGCTCCCGGTTGGCCTGGAAGCCGCCGTCGGCCATCACCACGGAGCGGGCCCGGAAGCGCTGGACGCCGTCGGCGGTGGAGGCCTCGACCCCCACCACGCGGCCGCCCTCGACCAGCAGGCGACGCGCGCGGGCACCGGCGATCACCGTGCCCGAGGCCACGCGAACACGATCGACCAATCGGGTCAGGAAGACGTCGGGACCGGCACCCCGCCACGGCCGCCCGAGCGCCTGCGGCTGCGGCGGCTGGAGGCGGTAAGGTGATTCGTCGCTCGCCCCTCGCGTGCCGTACACAGCCCCCTCGGCGACCTGGAACCGGAGGGCCCGGGCGACGTTGTCGGCCCAGGCCCGGACGACGTCGGGGCGGGCCGTGCCGTCGGTGCGCTCCATCATCCGCCGGTAGAGGACGTCGGGCGGTGTGGTGGGTGGGGCGTCGGCGGCAACGAAGATCGCGCCCGACTGGCGGCTGTTCCCGAAGCCGGGGAGGTCCCAGGCCTTCTCAAGCACGAGCACGCTGCCGCCGAGCTGTTGGGCGCGTCGCGCCGCCGAGAGGCCGGCGACGCCCGAGCCGATCACCAGGACGTCGAACGAGTGGGTCACCTCACGTCACCTCCGGCTGATTGGGCCGGCCCGGTGGAATCGCCGGCGCCGGGTCACGACCGAGGCGGCTGGCGATGCCGGCCGCCGCCAGCGCGCTTGCCCCGAGCAGCAGCATCACCGGCGCGTAGGCGGCGGCGGGCGTGACCCGGCCGAGCACCAGACCGAGCGCCAGGGTCCCGACGAGCGCGCCCGCGTTGCGACCGACCATCAGGAGCGAGCCGGCAGCCGCGGCATCGTCGTGGTCAACGGCGTCGACCGCCGCCGCCTGGAGCGGCGGCAGCCCCGCCCCCAGCCCCAGGCCGACCACCGCGAGGGGCACCGTCAGCAGCTCGAGCGGCGGATGCGACGAGGCGAGCACGAACCCCCCGGCCGTGATCACGAGCCCACCCATAGCCACGCGCCGCCGGCCGAAGCGGGTCGCCGCACGACCGCCGAGCGGGCCGCCGACGACCAGGCAGCCGGTCAGGGTGACCAGCAGCAGCACGGGTCCGAGCCCGTGCACCGAGGCGTCGCCGGCGAAGACGAAGGGCAGCACGATCAGCACCGAGTAGAGCCCCAAGGTGTGCAGGAAGGCGCTGCCCGAGGACACCGCCACGTCGTGCCGCCAGAAGAGGTCGAGGCGCGGCCAGAGCGCGCCAGACACGGTTCGCCGGGGCTCCGGGGGCAGGGCCAGGGCCGCCGCCGCGATCACGAGCGCCGCCAGGGGCACGTTGACGAGGAACACGTACCTCCAGCCGCCCAGCCGGAGCATGACCGCACCGACCAGAGGAGCGATCACGCCGGAGGCGTTGATGGCCGCGGTCACCGTTCCGAAGGCGCGCGACCGGCGGTCGATCTCCACGTGCTCGCGGATCAGCGCCATCCCCGCCGGGAGCGTCATGGACGTGCACAGCGCCTGCAGGACCCTCGCCGCCACCAGCTGGCGGATGCCACCCGAGGTGGCGGCGACGACCGATGCCACACCGAGGCCGGCGAGCGCGGCCAGTATCACGCTCCGCCGCCCCCATCGGTCCGCCACTGGGCCGGCGAAGGGAACGCACACCGTGGTTGCGACGAGGTATGCCAAGACCACCAGGGTCGACGAGGTCACCGGGACGCGGAGGCCGCTGGTGAGCGCGGGGAGGGCGACCAGGACGGTCGCCGAGTTGAGCGGGCCGAAGGCCGAGACGACGGCGACGATGGGGACGAGTAGACGGCCTCGAAGGCTTGGGGGCACGTCCAGGCCATTATCGCATCTCGGGCTACCGTATACAATAATTTGCGGAAGAAGCCCGCCCGGCCGTCGCCGAGAACGGCCCGGAGACGCTCCGGACGGGGCGGCCGGACCGGCACCCGAATCCACTGCCGGCGCGGCGCCAACGCCCTCGCCGCCCCGCCGGACGGCGCTGGCGGGCGCGCCACGTCCCCCCAGCCCTCCCTTCGACCGGCTCACCGGCCATCGGCGCGCGGCGGGAGGCCATCGACGTGCATCACGCGTCAACCGCGGGCGGCCGTTCGAGCGTGGCGATCGCGTCGGCCAGCGCCAGCCACTCTCGCGCCGTCTTGACGTGCGCCACGTCGGTGAACTTGCCTTCGAACACGAAGTCGCCACGGCCGTCCCGTTCGGCCTCCTCGTAGCGTCGGATCAGCTCCCGGTACCGCGCCACCTCGGCCGCGCTCGGTGTGTACACCTCGTTCACGTGCCGGGCATGGCTCGGATGTGTGATCAGGGCGCCACGAAAACCCAGCTGGCGATGAAATCGTGCGTCGGCGATCAGGCCTTCGATGTCGTCCGCCGCCTCCCAGCAGCCGCCGATCGGATGCTTCTTCCCGGCGGCCCGGTTCGCCAGCAGGATCCGGCTCTGGTAATAGAGGCTCTCCACGCCCTCGCGCGTCCACTGATAGCCCAGCGCATGGGCGATGTCGCCGCTCGTCGAGGCCCCAATCATGGTGGCGACACGAGGGCCCTTGGAGATCTCGAAGGCGTGCTCGATGCATTCCGCCGTCTCGCCAGGGACGAGGTACTCGATCTGCCCTTCCCGCACGCCGTTCCGTGCCTCCCACTCAGTGGTCAGCGCGTCCAGGCGCTTGATGTCGTCGAGCGTGTAGATCTTCGAGAGGAAGAGCCCATCCAGCTCCGGCACTACCACGTGCTCAAGGTCGAGCCAGGTCTGTCTCGACTCGAGCGGGTTGATCCTGACGAAGAGGCCGAGGCCCGGGTTCTCGGCGCGTAGGCGTGAGATCAGCTGGGCGGCGAAGGGACGGGCCTTCGGCTTCGCGGCGGGCACCACCAGGTCCTCGAGGTCGAGGATGAGCGCGTCGGCGCCAGCGGCCGCACCCTCCCGGGCACGCGCCTCGTCGTTGGCCGGGACGAAGAGCAGCGAGCGGTACGGCTTCATGCGCGCGACCTCCTCCGTGAGTCCGACAAATAGGATACAGGATACAATGTGCTACTGATGGTCGTCGGTAAGGACGCTCGACCGGTGCCCCGTGTGCGCAGCGCCCTCTACATCCCCGGCCACCGCGCGGATTTCCTCGCAAAGGCTGACCAGCGCGGCGCCGATGCGGTGATCCTCGACCTCGAGGACGCCGTCGCCGGCGCCTGCCGCGAGAAGGCCAGGCGGATCGCCAGTGAATGGATCGCTTCACGGCCCGACCCGCGGCGCCCCTTGGTTTGTGTCCGGATCAATGGCCTCGGCGAAGGGTGGCTGGAGCGCGATTTGGAGGCGGTCGTGGGACCGAACCTGACCGCCGTCCTCGTCCCCAAGGTCAGGTCAGCGACTGACGTCAAGACGGTGGCCGAGGCGCTCGATGCAGTCGAGACGGCCATCGGCATCGAGCGTGGTCACGTCCGGATCTGGCCTCTGGTCGAGACGGTCGCAGCGGTGCGGAGCGCCTTCGAGATCGCGAGCGCCTCGCCGCGCGTTGCCTACATGGGTGGCGCCACCGCGGAGGGCGGCGACCTCGCGCACGACCTCGGCTTCCAGTGGACGGTGGAGGGGCTGGAGACGCTCTACCTCCGGAGCAAGGTGCTCCTCGACGTCCGCGCCGCAGGCGTACAGAACCCCATGACCGGCCTGGTCGCTCGTGTCGACGACTTGGCGGCGGTCGAGGCCTTCGCACGTCAGGGCCGTCAGCTTGGCTACGCCGGGTGCATGGTCATTCACCCAGCGCACGTGGAGATCGTCAACCGCACGTTCTCGCCGACGCCCGAGGAGGTCCGTCAAGCCAAGGAGATCCTGGCGGCGCTCAAGGCGGCGGAGGCTGCAGGCGGAGACCTTGCCCTGACCTATCGCGGCCGGATGATCGACAAGGCCATGATCCACATCGCGCGGCAGCTGCTTGAGGACGCCCGCCGGCTGGGAGTGGTGTCAGCGTGAGCGGGTTCGCCGGCGGTGCCTGCTCGGGCCTGCGCGTGCTGGAGCTGGGTGGGGGCATGGCGGGCCCCATGGTGGGGATGCTGCTGGCGGACAACGGCGCTGACGTTGTCAAGCTCGAGCCCCCGGCCGGCGACTGGGCCCGGCCCCTGCACGGATTCGCGATGTGGAACCGGGGCAAGCGCAGCGTAGTGCTCGACCTGCGCCGATATGGCGATCGTGAGGCCGCGCTCCGGCTGGCCGCAGGCGCCGACGTGGTGATCGATTCACTGGCGCCCGGCGCCGCGGCCGCTTTGGGATTCGGCCCCGCGACCCTGCGCGCGGCCAACCCTGCACTCGTCCACTGCTCGATCACCGGGTTCGGGAGCCGCCATCGACCCTCATCCACGCGCGCCTACGAGGGCGTCGTCGCCGCCGTCACCGGGCGCTTCAACGACCTCGATCGCCTCAACGGCCTTTCACCGCGCGCCGGCCGCGAGCGGCCCGTCTTCTCTCGTGCGCCGATCGGGAGCTACGGAGCCGCCCAGCTCGCCACCCAGGCTATCCTCGCCGCGCTGATCGACCGCGCCCGGACGGGCACCGGCTGCGCCTTCGAGACCTCGCTGGTCCGCGGCGCGGCCGCCTTCCTCATGCGCCAGGAGCTTCAGGTGCTCACGACGTCCCCGCCCTCGGTGCCGCCGACTGTCCATCGCGGCATCGAACTCACGTTCCTCACCGCCAAGTGCGCCGACGGTCGCCACATCCAGATGTGTGCCCGCCAGGACCATCACTTCCGTAACTGGATGCTTGCGCTCGGCCTTGAGGACGTACTCGAGGATCCGCGCTATGCGCGGGCACCAATGGGGATCGAGCGCATGGAGGACATCGATGCCCTTGAGGCGCGCATCCGCGAGCGGATGCTGAGGCGGACACAAGCCGAGTGGATGTACCTCTTCCACGAGGTCTACGACGTCGGCGCCGATCCGTTCCTGACACCCGAGGAGTTCCTCAATCACCCGCAGATGACGGGGAATGGGCGCGTCGTGGAGGTCGACGACCCGACCTTCGGCCGCGTGCGGATGGTGGGCCCGCTGGTGCTTTTCAGTGAGAGCCGCGTCAACGTCGGTCGGCCGGCGCCTCACCTCGGTGAGCACACCGCCGAGGTACTGGCGGAGCCATGGCTGGCAGGGCCGGCGACGGGGCCGGCGGAGACGAGCGGCCGGCCGCCGCTGCACGGCTTCACTGTCCTCGAGCTGGGCTACTTCATCGCCGGCCCTCTGGCCGGCGTCCTGCTCGCCGAACTCGGCGCCCGGGTGATCAAGATCGAGCCACCGGAGGGCGACCCCTATCGGCGAACCGGCTTGCAGGCAGCCAAGTTCCTGCACGGCAAGGAGAGCGTGACCCTTGACCTCAAGTCCGACTCGGGCCGCACCGCGCTCCGTGCCCTGGTGGCGCGTGCCGACGTCCTCTGCCACAGCTTCCGGCCAGGCGTCGCCGAGCGGCTGGGGATGGACGAGCCGACGGTGCGCGCCATCAACCCTGACCTGGTCTATGTCTACGCCTCCTCGTACGGGTCGAAGGGTCCAGGTGCCGGCCGGATCGCCTTTCACTCCACCCCCAACGCGCTTTCAGGTGCCGGCATCCTCCAGGCCGGCGAGGGCAACCCGCCGGTCGACGATTCACACCCCGATCCCGGCGCCGGGCTCGCGGTAGCGACGGCCATACTTCTCGGCCTCCACGCCCGCGTCATCCACGGCTCCGGCCAGTACGTGGAGACAAGCATGCTCGCGACGATTGGCCACATCCACTCCGACGACCTCGTGATCCCGCTCGCCGGCCGATGCTGGACGCCCTCGGACCCCGGACAGCATGGACTTGGCGTCTTCTACCGCCTCTACTGGGTAGGCGGCCGCTGGCTCTTCGTCGCAGCGGTCACCGACGCCGACCGGCGCGGCCTCGCCGCGGCCCTCGGTCACCCGGAATGGGCGTCCGATCCCGGCGAGGCCACGCCCGACGCCGTTGCCGCGGCGTTGGAGACGGCGGGGGAGGCTGCGAAGAGGTGGGTCGCTGAGGTCGATCATCGCCACTTCGACGAGTGGCTGCGCGACAAGGGCTTCCTGCGGCCGAGCGACCACCCCGCCTTCGGACCGCACCTGCGGCCGCCCGACCGCCTTGAGGTCTCGCCGTGGCCGTCGCCCGGGGGCCGCGCCTCCTCACCCGGTGAGCACACAGAGCAGGTGCTGGCCGAGCTGGCGCTGGATCCGGACCGGTGAGCGAGCTCCGTTACCTCGCCGCCACCGGCTCCCTCGGCGCCGGGTTCAAGGAGTCGTCACTCTGGGCCGGGGTGGAACGTCGTCCGGACTTCATCGGCTGTGATGCCGGGTCGACCGACGGTGGCCCCTACAGCCTGGGCGCCGGAGGCTGGCTCCACTCGCCCGAGGCCACGCGCCGCGACCTCAGGTTCTGCCTGCTCGCCGCGCGCCGCGCCGGCGTGCCGCTCCTGATCGGGTCGTGCGGCGGCGGCGGCACCGATGAGGGCGTCGATCGCCTCGCGGCTATGGCCCGAGAGATCGCCCGCGAGGAGGGCCTCAGCTTCCGGCTGGCGCGGATCTATGCGGAGCCGGACCGCGAGGCCGTTGTCCGAGCCCATGCCGCCGGGCGGCTACGGCCGCTGGTTGGCGCCCCCGAGATCTCAGCGGACTCAATCCGGCACAGTGCTCGACTGGTCGCGATGATGGGAACCGAGCCCTTCGCGCACGCCCTTGAGCAGGGTGCCGACGTGGTCCTCGCCGGCCGTGCCTCCGACGCCTCGATCTACTCCGCGATCCCCGAGTGGCGTGGCTTCGATCGCGGCCTCACGTGGCACGCGGCGAAGATCATGGAGTGCGGCTCCGCGGCAACCGCCAACCGGCGCGGTCAGGACTGCATGTTCTGCACGCTCGACGCCAGCGGCTTCGTGATCGAGGCCCTCGACCCTGAGCTGCGCTGCACGCCTGTCAGCGTGGCCGCCCATACCCTCTACGAGAACGGTGATCCCTTTCACCTGATCGAGCCCTCGGGGACCCTGGACACCACAGAGGCCCGCTTCGAGGCGCTCGACGACCGCCGTGTGCGCGTGACCGGGAGCCGCTTCAAGGTCAGTCCGGTGTACACACTCAAGCTCGAGGGCGTCGAGTTCGCCGGGTATGCATCGCTGATGCTGGGCTCAGTCCGGGACCCCGTCCTGCTCGGGCAGCTTGACAGTTGGCTGGCTGGGATGCGGCACCAGATAGAGGCACGGCTCCAGGTAGCGTTCGACAAGCCGATCCCCTACCAGCTCAGCATCCGAGCCTACGGTGCCTCCGGCACCCTGGGTGCGATCGAGCCGACGCCCGGGTTCGAGGGGCACGAGGCGCTCCTTCTTTTCGACGTCGTGGCGCCGACGCAGGCAGCGGCCTCGGCGATCATGAAGGCGGTCAACCACGTCGCCCTCCACTTCCCGGTCCCCGACTGGACCGGATCGATCACCGGGCTCGCTCAGCCCTACTCACCGCAGGTCCTCGACCGAGGGCCGGTGTGGCGGTTCAACATCAACCACGCCATCGAAGTCGACGACCCGCTCGAACTCTACCGGTTCAAGTTTGAGGAGGTGAGCTGACATGCCCCGACTGCGCGACCTCGCCAGCCTGATCCGGAGCAAGAACGCTGGGCCCTTCCAGCTGACGATCGACGTCTTGTTCGAGGATCTGGACACCTTCCGGCGCGTGGCCGCCTCTCGGGTGCTCTCGAGTGAGCAGGTCGCCTCCCTCTATCACCTCGACCCCAAGGACGTCCGCGTGTACGAGTTCGAGCCCGGTCGCGCCATTAAGGTCAGCTTCCCCCGTCCGGTTGTGAGCGGCGACATCTTCGATTCCGACGTGACCGGCGGCCAGCAGTACGGCCCCCTGGTCGACCTGGAGGTACCGTAGATGGCGACCACCGACGTGGTTCCTTCCGAGGCCGAAGTCCTCGCCTACTTCGACCAGCTCTCCAACTGGGGACGATGGGGTCCGGCGGACCGGCTGGGAACGCTCAACCACATCACTCCGGCCAAGCGGCGAGAGGCCGCCCGACTCGTCGAGGAGGGCAAGGCCATCTCCCTGGCCTGGGAGATCGACGTCCACCACCAGCCAGAGCACACCCACGCGCCGCCGCTCCGGCACTTCCTGACCACCGGCGAGGGGCTCGCCGAGGCCGATCGCGTCCTCCCCCCAGGAATCCGACCCGGCGATCGCCAGGCCGGCGCCCTCGAGTGGATCGGGATGATGTTCCACGGCTTCTCGGTCACCCACCTCGACGCCCTCAGCCACATCTTCTGGGACCGCAGGATGTACAACGGCATCCCCTCGAATCGGGTGAGCGCCGTCGCCGGCGCCGTCGAGCACGCCGTGACCGAGGTCAAAGACGGCATCATGACGCGCGGTGTGCTCGTCGATGCCCCACGCCACCGTGGCGTCGAGTGGCTGGAGCCAGGGGAGGCGGTCACGGCCGCCGAGGTGGAGTCGATCCTGGCCGCGGAGGGCGTGGAGCTGGAGCCGGGCGACGCCTTGCTGCTCCGCACCGGCTACGGTCGCCGCAAGCTCGAGCGAGGACCGGACGACGTGGCCGCCCGCGGCCGCGCCGGCTGGCAGGCGTCGTGTCTTCCCCTGTTCTGGCGCGAGTCGGTCTCCCTGATCGGAGCCGACACCGCCCAGGACGTCATCCCCTCCGGCTACGAGCGGGTGCGGATCCCTATCCACTCGGTGGGCATGGTGGCCATGGGGCTCTTCCTGCTCGACAACTGCGACCTCGAGGAGCTGGCGGCCACGTGCGAACGGGTGGGTCGGTGGACGTTCCTCCTCCAGCTTGCGCCCCTGCGCTTCGTCGGCGCGACCGGCAGCCCGGTCAATCCGATTGCCGTCTTCTGAGGGGATGCACATGCCGATGCCACAGGACGTGGGGATCGTCGACCTGATGCTCGGTGTGCCCGCTGTCGACCGCCGGCAATGGTATCGACAGTTCGACGCGTTGATCCGCGACCCCGAGAGCCGGGGCGGGCTGAGGCACGGCGCCGGCTACATGTTCAAGGACCTCCCCGAGGTCGTCGTCGACCAGAGCTACCCGGAGTTCCTAGTCGGCGAGATGAACCGCTTCGGCGTCGACATGGGCCTCTTGCCGGTCAGCTTCGACGAGCCGATCGGCCGGCTCTGCGTCGAGCGCTACCCGGACCGCTTCCTGCCCAGCTACTACGTCGACCCCAACGCCGGCATGGAGGGCGTCCGGGCCCTCGAGCGCGCGGTGCGCGAGCTCGGCGTGGTCGCTGCCACCGCTTTCCCGTGCGGCTACTTCCCGCAGGTGCCGATCAACGACAAGCGGTTCTATCCTCTGTACGCCAAGTGCATCGAGCTAGACATCCCGATCTTCATCAACGCCGGCGTCCCCGGACCACGCATGCCCTTCGCCGCGCAGCACGTCGAACTCATCGACGAGGTCTGCTGGTTCTTCCCGGAGCTGCGGATGGTCACGCGTCATGGCTGCGAGCCGTGGACCGAGCTGGCGGTGAAGCTCATGCTCAAGTGGCCAAATCTCTACTACTCGACGAGCGCGTTCGCGCCCCGCTACTACCCCAGGGACATCATCGAGTTCGCCAACACGCGCGGGGTGGAAAAGGTCATGTTCGCCGGCTACTTCCCCTCCGGCCTCAGCTACGACCGTATCTTCCGTGAGCTCCCCGCCGTCCCCTTTCGAGATCACGTCTGGCCAAGGTTTCTGCGCGAGAACGCGCTGGCCGTGCTCAAGCACGACACCAGACAGCCCAAGGCGGAGGACAACCGTGGCTGAAGGCACCTACGTCGGCAGCGTTGCCCGGCGTCTGCCCGACAAGCCGGCACTGATCATGGGTGAGAGCGGCGAGGTCGTGACCTACCGCGAGCTCGACGAGCGCTCCAACCGGCTCGCGCACCTCCTGCGGCGGGCCGGTCTGCGAACCGAGGACGCGGTCGCCGTCATGAGCGGCAACGCCCCGCGAACGCCCGAGGTCTACTGGGCCGCCTATCGCTCGGGTCTTCGTTTCACCCCGGTCAACCACCGCCTCCAAGCGGGCGAGGTGGCCCACATCCTCGAGAACTCCGAGGCCCGTGCCTTCGTGGCCTCGGCGCGCCACGCCGACCTCCTGGGCTCGCTCCCGATCCCCCCGACGATGCGGACCCGGCTTGCCTTCGACGGGGCCGTCCCCGGCTTCGCCCCCTACGAGCGCCTGCTCGAGGGGATGCCGTCCTCACCGCTGGCGGACGAGACCGAGGGGGGTGCCATGATCTACTCCTCGGGGACCACCGGTGTCCCCAAGGGAGTGCGCCGACCACTCAGCGGCAGACCCCCCGGGAGCAGCATCTTCGGGATCACCTCGGACGTGGTGAGGCGATCCTGGGACATGGACGAGGACTCGGTCACCTTGATCCCGATGCCGCTCTACCACTCCTCCGGTATCACCCGCCTGATGGTGGCCCAGAGTCTGGGGATGACGGTGGTGCTGATGGAGCGATTCGATGCCCTCCGGGCCCTGGAGCTGATCGAACGTCACCGCGTCACCCACACCATCTGGGTGCCGACCATGTTCGTCCGTTTCATGCAGCTGAGTGAAGCTGAACGTCGTCGCTACGACCTCTCCAGCCAGGTCCGAGCCGTGGTCGGCTCGGGACCCATCGCCCCGAGCGTCAAGGAACGCATGATCGAGTGGTGGGGCCCCATCATCAGCGAGACGTACGGGGGCACCGAGGGCAACGGCATGACCGTGATCGAGGCCGAGGACTGGCTCCGACACAGGGGATCGGTCGGTCGTCCCGTGTTCGGGACCATCCATATCGTCGGCGACGACGGCCGCGAGCTCCCCCCGGGTCAGGAGGGCCTCATCTACTTCGAGGGCGGTCGGCCCTTCGAGTACCACCGCGACCCCCAGAAGACGCGCTCCGTTCACAACCAGCAGGGCTGGAGCACCCTCGGCGACGTCGGCTATGTGACGCCGGACGGCTACCTCTACATCACCGACCGGAAAGCGGATCTGATCATCACCGGCGGGCTCAACGTCTATCCAGCCGAGGTCGAGAAGGTGCTGATCGGGCATCCCGGGGTCGACGACGTGGCCGTGATCGGCGTGCCCGACGAGGAGTACGGCGAGGCGGTGAAGGCCGTCGTGATCCCCGCCGATCCCGGCGCCGCCGGGCCTCGACTCGAGGCCGAGCTGATCGCGTTCTGCCGCTCCAACCTGGCCCACTACAAGTGCCCCCGCTCCGTCGACTTCGTGGAAGAGCTACCCCGCCAGCCGACCGGCAAGCTCTACAAGCGACTGCTGCGCGAGCGCTACTGGGCCGGCCGGGAGAGCTGGCTCCTCTGATCGCGACGCCCGGCGCGGCCGGAGCCGGCCGGTCGGACGACCGTCGGGATCACGACCCGACCTCCGGGTCACAGCCCGCAGCTTCGTCGCCCGATCCAGGGGCTGTCCGCGGCGACGTGGGGAAGGTAACCGGCAGGTCTGCCGACCTCCCCCACGCGCTCGGGGGCACGGGCGAGGCCGGACAGGTCGTCATGTGCTCCCGTGGACACCGATGGATCGGCGACGTCCGAGCCCGGGCCGGGCGGCGCGAGAGCGGCCAGGGGACGGGGCCGTGCGGGACAGGGGGACGCGACGAGCGTCGTCCGACCCTCGCCGCGCCCCAACGACGAGCGGCTCAGCCGGCCGGCTGGACCGTGACTCTCTGGACGACCTTCGGGCTTCCCGAGGCGAAGCTGTGGATGTAGATCTGATGGGACATGTTGTGCTTCGCGTCCGATTTGTAGGTTGCGCCACAGACGGAGTTCTTGAAGGTCGCCGTCTCGAGGTTCTTGATGATCTCGGAGCTTTTCGTGGAGCCCGTGTTTCGGATTGCCTGGGCCACGATTTGCACCGCATCGTAGGTGATCGCGGCGTGCTCCGTGGCGGCGACCCCGTAGACCTTCCGGAATTCATCGAGGAACTTCTGCGTCGTCGCCGGCAGACCCGACCCGTAGATGTTGCAGCTCGTCGCCCCATAGACGTTCTTCATGGCATCGGCGTGGATCAGGCCTTCCGACAGGATCGGATAGAAAACCGTGTAGCCGAGGATCGGAACGTTGATCCCGTTCTGGGCCGCCTGGTTGATGACCACAGCCCCTGGGTTTTCATAGCCCAGGTACAGGATGGCGTCGGCACCCCTCATGGCCAGCACCTGGTTGGTCAGGTCGGTCGCGTTGACCGGGAAAGAGCGCTCCGCGAAAACGGTGGCCCCGGCGCTCGCCAGCTGTTGCTTGACGATCACCGCCCAGGTCTGGTTGAAGGAGTCGTTGGTATGCAGGTAGCCCACCTTCCTCGCGCCGAGCTTCTGGACCGCAAAGTCGATCAAAGCCTGGCTGTAGTCGGCGGCGCCGGGGCCATTCCAGAACTTGCAGCGACAAGTGTCCGGGTTCGATGGACTGTACTCCGTGTTGATCTGCCCATCGGTGGCCATCTCCGGGATGCCGTACTGGGAGAAGGTCTTCTCCGAAGGCGTCTCGACGGGCGGGCCGAAGGCCGCGGTGGGCTTGGTCTCCAGCGCCTTCAGTACCTGCGAGATCTGCTGTGCAGGATTGGTGGGATCGGTCGGGTAGCGCTGCCAAGAGATCCGGGCGCCGTTGACGCCGCCTTTGGCGTTGATGTCGTTCACTGCTAGCTCGGCACCCTGCTGGAAGTCCTGGATCGCGAACGAACTCTCACCCTTGATCTGCCACAGGAACGCGAGGCGGATGGAACCGGGGTTCGCGGCCGCGCCGGAGCTGCTACAGGCTGCCGTCACCGCTGCAAGCGCAGCGGCCACCAGGGCACGAAGAGACGAGGAGCGACGCCAGCTCATTAGCTTCCTCTCTTGCCGAACCGAAGAGCGGCCGGAAACCCGGCGGCCCCTCCGGACTTATGATGAATGGATACCATATACCAAAGCACCGACCACGATGCAAGGGCATTGGCTGGGAATCGAAACGTGTTCCGATATGATTTCCCCCCGGGAACCGGGGGCGCGGCATCGCACGGCGTTTCCCGTGCAGCGCAGAAGGAGATTGGGGTGAAGAAGGCGACCGAGGACTACCCGGCTTCGGAGGACCTGAGCCTGCGAGTCCAGCGCAATCGCCTCAGCAGCCAGGTCGCGGCGATCATACGTGAGCAGATCCTCACCGGCCAGCTCCTGCCCGGCCAGCGCATCGTCCAGGCGGAGTGGGCCGACCGGCTAGGTGTATCGAGGATGCCCGTGCGCGACGCAATCAACGGCCTGTGCCTGGAGGGGATGCTCGTGCAGAACTCGGCCGGCAGCGCTGAGGTCGCGCCGATCGACCTCGAAGGGCTGGAGGACGTGTTCGAGCTGAACGCGATCACCACCGCCCTCTGCGCCCGCCGAGCCGCATCGCGCATCACCCCTGAGGAGATCGCGGCCGCGGAGGACCTCAACGAGGAGATGGGGCGGGCCATCGGCGAGGGTCGGCTCCAGGACGCGTCGGAACTCAACTGGCGCTTCCACCGCGCGGTCAACATCGCCGCCCGCGCCCCGCAGCTCCTGGCTCTGCTTCGCATCCTGGCGCGAAGCACCCCGCACGGCAGCTTCGAGATCATCCCGGAGTGGCCGGCGCAGGCTTACGACGACCACAAGCTGATCCTCGACGCACTGCGGGTACGCGACGGCGAGCGCGCGGCGAGCATCACCCGTCAACACGTGCTGGCGACGGCCCAGCCCCTGCTCCAACGGCTGGCGAAGCGTCTGAGCGCCTCCCGCCAGCCCTCCAGCCCGCTCCGATAGCGATCGCGGGCCGTCTCATGGGGGCGTGGTCACCGCCCCGCAGCCAGCAGATCTTCCGACGTCGGCGGCGTGATCGCGCCGGCCTCCCTGCGCCGTCCGCGGGCGCCCACGTCCGTTGCCCGGCCGACGCGAGGAGGCACCGACGACGCCATCCTCAGTCGACGCCACGACCCGGCCGCCGGGATCGACCTGCCTCGGCCACCAGGGTTCGGAGAGACCGACAGCCGGCCCGAGCGAGCAGCCTCCCCGGCCTCCGACGGTGGTCCTCGGTCCATCCCGCCACGCCGGCGTGCAGGGGTCGCGAGCCGGTGTCCCGCACCCGGCAGCGAGCCCGAGCCACGGTGGCCCCCGCCTCCGGTACACTGGGCCACCGATCGAGGCCATGCGAAAACTTCAGGCGGTTTGGCCCGCCCCATGTCGGTGGAGATCGGGCAACATCCCTCTGGTGATCGTGCCCTCGACGGCGTCGTCGAGCGCGGATGTGAACGATCACGTCATCCAGATCCTCCCTTCCCCCACCGTGCGCACAACCCGAGCACGATGACAGCAACGGCCACATCCGAGCTGGGCCGGATCGAATGGGAGGAGCACGATCGCGGCTGGCACGTGACCATCCAGATCCTCGAGCACACCTACTCGGCGACTGGGGTCACCGTGGACAGTGCCCTGGAGACGCTGGTGCTCGCGCTGGCGGACTCGATCGAGAAGCACATGCGCCACCTCGCCGGTGATCCGACCGCACCACCGCTGCCCAGGCCACGATACGTTCCCGACCGGCCCAAACCTTTCGACTTCTGACCCGCCTCTCGGCCCACGGGCCGGGGTGCACGCCGACGTCGCCGGGCCCATGACGACGTCTCTCGGCCGGTCGCGGGACGACCCACGCGTGCGAGTCCTGTTCACACCGGGCCCCGCGACGTCGTGAGCAGTGACCTCGCCGAACCCTCACGGCCACGCTCGGCCGTCGTGGGACCCCGTCGCTCGCAGCCTTCTCCCACCTCCAGCGCCCGCCGGCAACGACCCTCGACCATCCCCGCCCGGTGCCACGACCGATCGCGTCCCCTGAACCGCCTCGAGCAGGTCCAGGGGACCCCCTTCGGGCATCGGCCACCTCTGCGCCGGAGGGGACGGCCAGTTGGGCCAGGCGCGGCCGGGATGCCCTCGCCGGCGCTCGTCAAGCGGCGAAGAGCCCGGCCACCTTCGGGTAGAAAGCCCTGGGGTTGTCGTACATGATCTTGCGCTGCCAGTCAGCGGGGAAGGCCCGTAACGCCGCCTTGGGGTTGTCGAAATCCCAGTGCGGGTAATCGGACGCATACATGAGGAATTCGTCCGCGTGAACGGTGTTGAGAACTGTGTGGAGATCACGTAGGTCACCGCTCGGCTCCTCGAGTGGCTGGGTCGAGATCCGGATGTAATCCTTGACGTACTCCTCGGGCGGCCTCGTCATCCAGGGTATCTCGTCTCGGTTGGCGATCCACGCCCGGCGGAGACGCCAGAGGACGGCGACGATCCAGGTGACGCCGCCTTCGATGAGGACGAACCGAGCCCTGGGGAACTTCTCGAACACGCCCTCGGTGATCACGCTGACGAGGTTGGCCTGGGCCACATGCGAAATCGAGGTCGAGTAGTTCTCGACGTAGGTGCTGGCCCATCCCCCGGCGGTGAAGCCGGCGTTCACGCCGGCGCTCTCCGAGCCCGGGTGCCAGGCCACTGGCAGCCCCGTCTCCTGGGCAGCATCCCAGATCGGATCGAAGTAGTTCTTCCCCAACCTGATCGCATAGGTGGGGACGAAGATCTGGACCATCTGGGGATGGTCCGCCAGACGCCGGATCTCCCTGGCCGCCGCCATGGGGTCCTGGGGGGCGACGTGGATGGAGCCGAGAAACCGCTTGTCCTGCGTGAGCCACTCGGCCACGAAGTAGTCGTTGAAGGCGGACATCAGGGTGGTGGCGAGCGACGGATTGCTCAGGGTGCCGGCGAAGAGCGCGTGGTTGACGGTGCAGATCGAGTAGTCGATTTCGTGATCGTCGAAGAGCTGTTTGGCCATGAACTTCGGGTCCGAGCCTCCGAACCCGCCGTCGGGTGGTATGGCATCGGTGCGAATGCCGCCGTGCGGGTTGAAGAACGGCCCCGAGGGGAGCCTCCAGATCGCGAACTGGCCGGCGCCGAGCCTGCCTTCACCGATGTTGAGCCGCTTCTGCCAGCCCTTGCTGAGATAGGGTGCGAGCACATCCAGCGAGTTCGGGGTTGGATGGGCGTCGCAATCGATGACCGGCCAGGGCTTCTTCGCCTTCGGTCGTGCTCCCGCGGGCGCGTCGACGACGGTGCTCAAGGTCCTCAACCTCCTCTAGAGCATTGTATACCGAATACTCAAAGATCGACGAGGGCCGCTGGCGCCCGGCAGCGGCCCGGAGGTCAACTCGCCGTCTCGGCCGCGGTCCGCTTGCCGAGGTACGCCTCAAGCATCACCCCCCGGTTGGAGAGCTCGGCGCTCGACCCCTCGAGCACGATCCGGCCACCGACGATCACGTAGCCGCGAGTGCAGAGTTCGAGGGCGAGCAGGGTGTTCTGCTCCACCAGGAGGATCGAGGTGCGTTCCCTGATCCGAGACAGCGCGTCGAACACAGCGTAGGCGACCCGGGGGGCGAGCCCCAGCGAGGGCTCATCCAGCATCAGGAGCCGCGGCGCGCCGAGCAGGCCGCGCCCGATCGCCACCATTTGTTGCTCACCGCCGGAGAGTGCCCAGCCGGGTCGATTCCGCACCAGCTTGAGCTGCGGGAAGAGATCGTAGACCTCGTCGATCGTGTAGCCGTCGCGCGAGCCACGGGCCGTCAGGCCGACCTGCAGGTTCTCGTGCACGGAGAGGTTGGCGAACACCCGGCGCCCCTCCGGTACGTGAATGAGCCCGTCACGGGCCACCGCCTGGGGGGAGCGCCCCCGCAGGTCGCCGTCGCTGAAGCGAACGGTGCCCTCGTAATCCACAAGCTGCGAGATGCCCCGCAGGGTCGACGTCTTGCCGGCGCCGTTGGGACCCAGCAGGGCCACCACCTCGCCGAGACCGATCTCAAGGTCGATCCCGCGCACCGCCTCGACGCGACCGTACCTGATCTCGAGCCCCTCAACCCTCAGCAATCCCACGCCTCCCCAGGTAGGCCTCGGCGACCTGCGGTGCCCTCCAGACCTCGCCCGGCGTGCCCTCGGCGATCACCCTTCCGGCCTCCAGGGCGACGACCCGGTTGCAGATCCGGTCGACGAAGTCGATCTTGTGCTCGACGACGAGGATGGTGAGCCCACCGACGGCCAGCTCTTCGAGCAGGTCGGCCAGGTTGTCCGTCTCCGCCTTGTTCAACCCCGCGCTCGGCTCGTCGAGCACCAGCACCTCCGGATCGCTGACGATGCCACGAGCGATCTCGAGCAGCCGCTGATGGCCGTACGTCAACAGCCGCGAGGGCGTCTCGTGGTACCGCAGGAGGCCGACCCGCGCCAGCGCCGCCGCCGCCTTCTCCCAGCGCGCCCGCTCGTGGCGCCACATCTGGGGACGAGCGATCCACGCCCCGGTCAGCCCCGTGAACTCGCGGTCGGCCGATCCCACGAGCACGTTCTCAAGGCAGGTCAGCGACGGGAAGACCTGCGGCGACTGGAAGGCACGGGAGATCCCGGCCGCGCTCACGTGGCGTGGGCTGCGAGGTGTCACCCGACCGCGCACCAGGACGGTGCCGGAGTAGGGCACGATGCCGCAGATCGCGTTCAGTAGCGTCGTCTTGCCGCTGCCGTTGGGCCCGATCAAGCCGAGGACCTCACCGTGCTTCCTGAGCTGGAGCGAGACCCGGTCGACGGCGAGCACGCCCCCGAAGGCGACCGACACCTCACGGACCTCGAGCAATGGCGACGATGCCTCGTCATCGGGGCCATGGGCGGGCTCGACGGGAGCGACCCCGCTCCCCTTGAACCACGGAGGGGCGGACTCGAGGCTGCCGTCCCCGCCCCGCCCGGCGGCCACCTCCCACCGACGCGGGAAGAAGCGTGTGCGGAGGCTGTCGCCCAGGCCCGCCACTCCCCGGGGCATCAGGATCACGCCGAACAGGAGGATGGCGCCGTAGATCAGCGACTGGTACTCCTGCAACGCCTGGAGCTGGTTGGGCAGGAAGACGACGATCGCCGAACCAATGATCACCCCCCACAGCGACTCGGAGCCGCCGATGATGACCATGACGAAGAGGCCGACGGCCAGATCGATGCCGAAGACGTCGGTGGTCAGCACGCTCTGCCAGGCGCCGAGGATGGCCCCGCTCACTGCCCCGAGCACGGAGCCGAAGACGAAGAGCCGCAGCTGGAGCCCCTGGACGTTCATCCCGCTCATCTCAGCGGCGATGCGACGGTCTCGGGCCGCCAGCGTCTGCCGGCGGATCGGCGAACGCTCGATGAAGATGCCGAGAAGGAGGGTCAGGACGACGAACCCGAGGATCGCCCAGAAGGCTGCCATCTCCGTCGCGAGCCGCTGGCCGAGGATCGTGATCGGGGGGATGTCGAAGCGGGTCGCGTTGGCACCGGCGAAACTAGGCCAGTTCTGCAGGACCTCGATACCGATGTTGGTGAGCGCCAGGGTCGCGATCGCGAAGTAGAACTCCTCGACGCGCCGAAGCAACAGCCCGAAGACGGTCATCAGCACGACACTCACCGCGATGGACACCACCAGCCCCACCCAGAAGCCCCTCTGGACGGCGAAGTAGGCCGTGGTGTAGCCGCCGACGGCCATGAGGAACGTTTGACAGAAGGCGAAGCGCCCGGCCAGGCCGAACATGAAGTAGAAGCCGATGCCCGCGATCAGGTAAATGAGCCACAGGTTGGCGAGATGGAGCGAGGCGTCGTCCGGGAAGAACACCGGCATCGAGAGCGCGACGGCGACCACGAACGCAGCCGCTGTCAGGTAGTGACGGCGCTGATAGGTGAGGGGCAGGTTCGGGTCCCCACCCAGCCCGAAGGGAAGCCGACCACCCAGACGGCGCGCGAGGTCGACCATCAGACCCGCCACCCCGACAGGCCGGCGAACAGGCCCTGCGGTCGAAGGACGATGACCGCCAGCATCATCACGAAGGGAAGGACGTCGGCGTAGTTCT
>DASRBM010000021.1:0-9496 GCA_035653635.1 Acidimicrobiales bacterium
GGCCCCGCCCTGGTCCTCGGGGATCACGAGGCCGAGCAGGCCGGCGTCTGCCAGCGCAGACCACAGCTTCCGGTCGAACGGCTCGCCCGACGCCTCGTGGCGCTTCAGCTGCTCGTGGGTGGCGAGGTCACCGAAGATGCGCACGGCCAGCTGCCGGACGGCCTCCTGCTCCTCGTTGAAGGAGAAGTCCACTGGTCCTCCTAGCGCAGCGACCGGGGCATGCCCAGGCCGAAGATGGCGATCAGGTCACGCTGGATCTCGTTGGTCCCGCCTCCGAAGGTCAGGATCACGAGACTGCGCTGGTACATCTCGAGCCGGCCGAGGAGCACCGCTCCGGGCGAACCACGCCGGAGGTAGGCGGCCTGGCCGATCACCTCGGACAGCGTGCGCAACGCCTCCATGTAGAACTCGGTGCCGAACACCTTGATGCTCGACGCGTCGGCCACGTCGAGGTGACCCTGGGTCGCCGTCCAGGCCACCTTCCAGTTGATGAGGCGGAGGAACTCGAGCTTTGCGTGCACCTTCGCCAGCTGGATGCGGACCCACTCCTGGTCGATGACCCGCCGCCCGTCGGCCAGAGTCGTCTCCTTGGCCCAGGTGGTGACGTCGCCGAGTGCCCGCTCGATGATGCCCGGTGCGCACAGCGTGACGCGTTCGTGGTTGAGCTGGTTGGTGATGAGGCTCCAGCCGTTGTTGAGACCGCCGACCACGTTCGTGAGCGGAACACGCACGTCCTCCCAGAACGTGTAGTTGATGTTGTGCTCGCCGAGGAGCTGCATGGGCACCACCCGTACGCCGGGCGTGTCCATGGGCACGATCACCATGGAGATGCCCTTGTGCTTGGGGGCGTCGGGGTCGGTGCGCACCGCCAGCCAGCAGTAGTCCGCGTCGCCGGCCAGGCTGGTGAAGATCTTGGCGCCGTTGATGACGAGCTCGTCGCCGTCCACCACCGCGGCCGTCTTCAGTGCGGCGAGATCGGTGCCCGCGTCGGGTTCGGTGTAGCCGATGCAGAAATGGATCTCGCCGGCGAGGATCTTCGGAAGGAAGAACTTCTTCTGCTCGTCGGATCCGAAGTTCATGATGGTCGGGCCGACGGTGTTGATGGTGAGCATCGGCACCGGCGCACCACAGCGCATCGACTCGTCGAAGAAGATGAGCTGCTCGATGGCCGAGCGTCCCTGGCCGCCGTACTCCTTGGGCCATCCGATCCCGAGCCAGCCGTCGCTCGCCATCTGCTTGACGATCCGGCGAACCGTGGGGCCGATGCCGTGGCTGTTGGCCAGCTCCTCCTCGACGTCGGGCGTCAGCAGCCCGGCGTAGTACTCCCGCAATTGCCGCCGTAGCGCCTGCTGCTCGTCGGTGAAGCCGATCTCCATTGCAACACGTTACAGTTCGGGTCCCGGTGCCAGCCAAGCCCGACCCCCCGGCCGTCGCGGCCCACCTGGTCTCGGCCGAGGCCGTCATCCCGGTTCGCGCCGCCGTGCTGCGCCCGGGGCTCCCCCTCGAGACCGCCCGGTTCGCCGGCGACGACGACGCCCGCACGCTCCATGCGGCCGTCACGGGCGGCGACGGCCTCCCGGTCGCCGTCGGGACCGTGATCCCGGCTCCCGCCCCGTGGCGGGTCGGGCCGGGTCCGGACTGGCAGATCCGGGGCATGGCCACCCTGGCCGGCCACCGGGGAGCAGGGCTCGGCCGCGCCGTCCTCGACCTGCTGGTGGCGGAGGTGGCCGGATCGGGTGGCGGCGTCGTCTGGTGCAACGCCCGCATGGCCGCCGTGCCCTTCTACCGGCGGGCCGGCTTCGAGGCCGTCGGCGACCGCTTCGAGATCGAAGGCGTCGGCCCTCACCTGGTCATGACCCGGACGGTGCCGGGGTCCTGACCGCCGCGGTCGGCCGGACCTGCCGGCGTCGTGGCCGCCGAAATGGGCTGCACGGCGGCGGTGTGCCAACCTGGGACCTTCGCCGCATCCGTCAGGCGCAGGAGAAGGAGCAGACATACCGATGCCCGACGCAGTCATCGTCGCCACCGGCCGTACCCCGATCGGCCGGGCCAACAAGGGCTCGCTCGTGAGCTGCCGTCCCGACGACCTGAGCGCACTCGCGATCAAAGAAGTGCTCGCCAAGGTGCCGCAGCTCGACCCCGCGCTGGTGGAGGACGTCCTCCTCGGCTGCGGCCAGCCCGCGGGTGAGGCGGGCTACAACGTCGGCCGGGTGGCCGCGATCCTGGCCGGGCTCGACGTGCCCGGCGTCACCGTGAACCGGTACTGCTCCTCGTCGCTGCAGACCATCCGCATGGCTGCGCACGCCATCCGGGCCGGTGAGGGCGACGTGTTCGTGGCCGCCGGCGTCGAGACCGTGAGCCGGTTCCAGTACGGGGCCTCGGACGTGGGGCCCCACAACGCGGCGTTCGCCGGCGCCGAGGAGCGCACCAAGGCCAGGAACCCCGCCGTCACCGAGCCGTGGACGCCGTTCAAGGGGCTCCCCGACGTCTACATCGCCATGGGTCAGACGGCTGAGAACGTGGCCGAGTTCGAGAACGTCTCGCGTGAGGAGATGGACGAGTTCGCCGCGCTGAGCCAGAACAGGGCGGTCGAGTCCCAGAAAAACGGGTTCTTCGAGCGGGAGATCATCCCGGTGACGCTCGACGACGGCACCGTCGTGTCGGTCGACGACGGCCCGCGTCCCGACACCACGGTCGAGAAGCTCTCCACCCTGAAGCCCGCCTTCCGCGAGGGCGGCAAGGTGACCGCCGGCAACGCCTGTCCGCTCAACGACGGCGCCGCCGCCGTGGTCGTCATGTCCGACACGAAGGCGAGCGAGCTCGGCATCACTCCGCTGGCGCGCATCGTGGCCAGCGGCGTGTCGGCCCTCGACCCCGAGATCATGGGCCTCGGACCGATCGAGGCGTGCCGCCAGACGCTCAAGCGGGCGGGCATGACCATCGACGACATCGACCTCGTCGAGATCAACGAGGCGTTCGCGGCCCAGGTCATCCCGAGCGCCAAGAAGCTGGGTATCCCGTGGGACAAGCTCAACGTGAAGGGCGGTTCCATCGCCCTCGGCCACCCCTTCGGCATGACCGGGGCGCGCATCATGACCACCCTCCTGAACGCCCTCGAGGACGAGAACAAGCGGTTCGGTCTCGAGTCGATGTGCGTGGGTGGCGGTCAGGGCATGGCCATGATCGTCGAGCGGCTGTCGTAGCCGGTACCGGGCGGCCGCACACGACGGCCACGACGACACGAGAGGGGCGGGGGTCGTGCAGGAGCTACGCGACAAGGTGGCCGTCGTCACCGGCGGCGCCAGCGGGATCGGCCTGGCCGTGGCACGGCGTGCCGCCGCGGAGGGCATGCGGCTGGTGCTGGCCGACATCGACGAGCCGGGACTGAAGGTGGCTGTCGACGAACTCGCGTCCGGAGGGACGTCCGTGCTCGGCGTGCCCACCGACGTGTCCGACCCGGGAGCGGTCGAAGCCCTTGCAGCCCAGACCGTGTCGAACTTCGGCGCCGTGCACGTGGTGCACAACAACGCCGGGGTCGGCATCGGTGGGCCGATGTGGGAGGTCACCGACACCGACTGGAAGTGGGTGCTCGGGGTCAACCTCTTCGGAGTGGTGAACGGCATCCGGGCCTTCGTGCCCCGCTTCATCGAGCAGGGTGAGGGCCACGTGGTGAACACGGCCTCGCTGGCGGGGTTGGTCTCGGCTCCGCTCATGGGGCCGTACAACGCGTCGAAGCACGCGGTCGTCACCATCTCGGAGACGCTGGCCAAAGATCTGCGCATGTTCGGGGCGACCGGTGTCGGCGTCTCGGTGCTGTGCCCCGGCTTCGTGAAGACGGGCATCGCCGAGTCGGAGCGCTCCCGTCCGCAATGGGCCCCGCCCCCCGAGGAGTCGCCCGTCACCGAGATGCTCCGGGCCACGTTCCACAACCTGGTCGACAACGGCATCGACGCGGAGCCGGTGGCCGAGGCCGTCATCGAGGCCGTGAAGACGAACCGCTTCTACATCCTCACCCACGACGAGTCGCAGGCGGCCGTCGCCGTGCGCATGCGCGACATCCTCGAGGGCCGGACGCCCTCGGACACGGCCATCCCCTGATCCGCCGGGCGGCATACGACGACCGTGCTGTCGACTATTCCGATCCCGATCCCGGTCCCGATACCGATGCTCCGAGGAGCCGGATGATGAGCGAAGCGATCTACGACGTCGGCTCCATGTGGGAGCTGGTGGAGCGCAGGGCCGAGGCGTCGCCCGACCGGGTGATGCTGCACGACGAATCGGACCGCTCCATTACCTTCGGCCAGTTCCGCGACCGTTGCCTGCAGGTCGCAGCCGGGCTCTACGACATGGGCATCGGCCCGGGCTCGCCCGTGTCGTGGCAGCTGCCCACCCGGATGGAGACGGTCGTCCTGTCCATGGCGCTCGCCCGGCTCGGCGCGGTGCAGAACCCGATCATCCACATCTACCGCGAGCGCGAGGTCGCCTTCGCCCTGCGCCAGACCGGGGCGGCTCACGTCTTCGTGCCCGGGACGGTGCGCGGTTTCGACTACGAGGCGATGGTCCGCCAGATCGCCGAGGGGCTGTCACCGGCGCCGCAGGTGGTCGTGACCTACGACTCGCTGCCCGAGGGGGATCCGGCCACCCTGCCGCCACCACCTCCGGCGGATTCGGGCGACGAGGTCCGCTGGATCTACTACACCTCGGGGACGACGTCGGACCCGAAGGGGGTGCGCCACAGCGACCGCACCCTCGTGACCGGCGGACGGGGACTCGCCATCGCGCTCGGCATGTCCGAGGCGGATGTCGGTTCCATCGCCTTCCCCTTCGCCCATATCGCGGGGCCCGACTACCTCGTCATGGTCCTCGCCAACGGGTTCGCGAGCGTGCTTCTCGAGGCCTTCGTGCCCGAGGTGGCGGTCGAGGTGTTCAGCCGTCACGGCGCCACCATGGTCGGAGGCAGCACGGCCTTCTACCAGGCCTACCTGAACGAGCAGCGCAAGCGCCCGGGCAACAAGCTGATACCGAGCCTGCGCCTCATGTCCGGCGGCGGCGCGCCCATGCCCCCGGAGGTGTTCCACGAGGTCGGCCGCGAGATCGGCGTGCGCATCGCCCACGGCTACGGGATGACCGAGATCCCCATGATCTGCATGGGATCGCCCGACGACAGCGACGACCAGCTCGCCCACACCGTCGGAAAACCCGTCGACGGGGCCGAGCTGCGCATCGTGACGCTCGAGGGCGACGACGCCCAGGTGGGCGCCGAGGGCGAGGTCCGGGTGCGCGGACCCATGGTGTGCAAGGGGTACACCGACCCCGAGCTCACCGCGGAATCGTTCGACGAGCAGGGCTATTTCCGCACCGGCGACGTGGGGTACGTGCGGCCCGACGGACACGTGGTGCTCACCGGGCGGCTCAAGGACATCATCATCCGCAAGGGTGAGAACATCTCGGCAAAGGAGGTCGAGGACCTCCTCTACGAGCACCCCAAGGTCGGTGACGTCGCCGTGATCGGCCTTCCCGACCGTGAGCGCGGCGAGCGGGTGTGCGCGGTGGTGGAGGTGGCGCCGGGGTCGGACCCGATCACCTTCGCCGAGATGGTGGAGCACCTGCGCTCCGCCGGCCTCATGGCACAGAAGGTCCCGGAGCAACTCGAGGTCGTCGAGGCGCTCCCCCGCAATCAGACGCTCAACAAGGTGCTCAAGTACAAGCTCCGCGAGGAGTACGCGGCGAAGCCGTTCAGCCCTGGCGGTTCTTGAGCGCCTCGAGCGCGATGTCGGCGTGCTTGTGCATGTTGAACTCGCTCGTGACGACCTGCAGGACCCGTCGGTCGGTGTCGATCACGAAGGTCGCCCGCTTGTTCGGGAGGAAGCTGGCGCCCCGCCGGACACCGAACTGGGCCGCCACCGTCCGATCCGGGTCGGACAGGAGCGGGAAGTCGAAGTTGTACTTGTCGGAGAACTGCCGCTGCTTGTCGACCTCGTCGGCGCTGATGCCGACCCGCTGCGCCCCGACCGCGTCGAACTCCGCCTTCAGGTCGCGGAAATGGCAGCTCTCCCGGGTGCAGCCCGGCGTCATGGCCGCCGGATAGAAGTAGAGGACGACCGGACCCTTCTGGAGGAACTCGGTCAGCCGCCGCTTCGTCCCGGTCTCGTCGGGGAGCTCGAAGTCTTCGATGATGTCGCCCGCCTTCATGGCGCGCAGGGTACCCCGCTTTCGGGGCCGGGAGACAGCGCGCCTCGGCCGACGATCCCCGGAGAGCGCGGCCCGGAGACCGCGGCGTGCAGAACGGCGGACCCCTCGGTCAGGCGGTGATGCCGCCGTCCACCGACAGCACGGCGCCGGTCGTGTAGGACGACTCGTCCGATGCCAGGAAGGCGATGGCCGAGGCGATCTGCTCCGGCGTGGAGAAACCCATGCGGCTCATGATTCGGGTGAGGTGCTTGGGGTCCGCCCCTTCGGGAAGTCCGAAGTTGGCGATCAGCGGCGTGTCGACCCCGCCCGGCGCCACCGCGTTGACCCGGATCCCCCGCCCCGCGTACTCGACCGCCAGCGCCTTCGTGAGCATGACGACCCCGCCCTTGGAGGCGCAGTACGCAGCCGAGTAGGCGGAGCCGATGAGACCGGCGGTGGACGCCACGTTCACGATGCTGCCGCCGTGCGGATGGAGCATGTGGGGGATGACGGCCTTCGTCATGAGGAAGGTGCCCGTCAGGTTGACGCCGATGATCCGCTCCCAGGTGGCGAGCGTCGTGTCGACGGTGTGCAGGAAGGTGCCCGTGCCGGCGACGTTGCAGAGGACCGACGGCCGGCCCAGGTTGGCGGCAACGTCGTCGATCACCCCGTTGACGTCCTCTTCGTTCGTGACGTCGCAGCGGTAGGCCGAGGCCTTGCCGCCGAGCACGCCGAGCGCCTCCACCGTGTCGTGCACGCCGGCCTCGACCACGTCGAGGCAGGCGACGTTGGCGCCCTCGGTCGCCAGCCTGATGGCGGTGGCCCGGCCGATACCCGAGCCGGCGCCCGTCACGACGGCCGTCCTGCCGTCGAAGCGACGCGTCTCGGCGGTGCTCGTCATCTTCCCTCCCGTGCCCACAGGCGGTCGGTGTAGGTGTCGGTACCCGGGACGGTCGGCACGAAGGGCAGCGCGGTCACCACGTCGGCCAGCCCCGACTTCTCGAGTCCCTGCCGGTAGGCGGTGAACACCTCGTCCCAAAGCTGACTCGGGTGGGCATCGAGGAACCACAACGTCAGCTGCCGGCGGTCGTCGGCTTCGCTCCTCGGGACGTCGCCGGGGGCGTCGACCAGCAGGGGGAGCGGGTCGGCGGCCACCACGAGCCGGGCCGCGGTGCCCGGGAGCAGCGAGGGCAGGAACTCCGTGCGCTGCCACTGCTCGAGTTGTTCCGCGGACACCCCCTGGCGCCGGTCGGTGAACACGAGGACGAGCCCCGAGGACGGGAAGTCGAGGGCGAGCTCGGCCGGCAGGCCGTCCTCGTCGCGGGGGTGCTCCCAGGCGAAGCGGTAGAGAAGGGTGTGGACGTGGTCGCGCTCGGCGAACATGCGCCCCGCCTGGTGCAGCGCCTTCACCTGGTCGACGGCCCACCGGTTCCAGACGTCGTGGTACCCGTCGAGCACCCAGTAGACGGCCACGTAGCTGCCGCGATCGGGGCTCCCCGTGACGGGCGTCGGATCGGGATCGCGCAGCGCCTTCAGGTCGGCGGTGGCCACGAAGCGCTTGCCCGCGAACTGGTACGGCCCGATCATGCAGCCGGCATAGAAGTGGTCCCGCTCGTACCACCGGTTGTAGGCCACCTCGTGGCCCCGGTGGGGCTCCACCAACGTGACGAGCATCGATCCCAATTTGATCGGCTCGGCGCCGGCCACGATCGGATGCTGGCGCGGTGGCCGCTGCGTCGGTTCGGGATCGCTCATCGTGCTCCTCTCGTCGACGGCTCAGGAGACCTGGCCGCTTCCGACGCCGTGTGCTGGCGGGCCATCTCCTTGAGGACCCGCTTGTCGATCTTGCCCATCGAGGTGACCGGCAGCGTCGCCACCAGATGGAGGCGATCGGGGGCTTTGTAGTCGGCCAGGTGGGCCGCGCACCAACCCCGGAGCTCCGCGAGGTCCGGATCCGGGCTGCCGGCCGGGACGACGAAGGCCGCGCCGATCTCGCCGAGCACGGGATCGTCGACGCCGACCACGGCCACCTCGCCGATCAGCTCGTGGTGGCCGAGGACGGCCTCGACCTCGCTCGGGTAGACGTTGTAGCCCCCGCGGATGTACATGTCGGCCAGGCGGCCGACGAGCTCCAGGTTGCCGTCCGGCCGCAGACGTCCGACGTCGCCGGTCGATATCCAGCCGCCCGCGTCGCGCACCGCCGCCGTCGCCACCGGGTCGACGGCGATCCCTCCGGCCCGGTCGTCGGTCGCCTCATGGGCCACGTAGCCGCGCATGGCGGCCCCCGAACGCATGCGCACCCGTCCGACATCACCGGGGGCCACCGGTGCCCCGTGGTCGTCCACCAGCTCGAGCTCCACGCCCGGCACGGGCCGGCCGACGGTGGTCGCCACGACGTCGTCGGGGTCGTCGGGCCGGGTGCCGGTGCCGAGTGCCGTCTCGGTCGAGGTGTAACGGACCACGACGGGACAGCCGAGGCGCTCACGCATGGCCCGCACGAGCTCGGCCGGGACACGCGAGGCCCCCGTGCCGGCGATCCGCAGCGCCGACAGGTCGGCGTCGTCCAGATCCGGGTGGGCGAGCACGAGCGCCCACTGGGTGGGCACCCCCTGGCCGACCGTCACCCTCTCCCCGGTCATGAGCGCGATGGCACCGGCCGCCGTCCACGGCTGGGGGGTGACGACCGTGGTCACCACGTGCGCCACCTCGTCCCATTGGCGGGTCATGTAGCCGATGTGGGCGAACGGCAGGGGCGACAGACGCCGGTCGCCGGGCCGGGACAGGACATCGGTGCCGGCGGCGACTGCCTGCAGGTTGCGGTGGTCGAAGACGGCCCCCTTGGGTGTGCCGGTCGAGCCACTCGTCCACACGACGGCCACGACGTCGTCGGGTGCGAGGACGGGCAGCCGGGGGGCCGCGGCGGACGCGGCATGCCACAGCTCCTCGCGCCGGAGCACGATCCCGTCGATGGAGTCCAGGTCGTCCGTGTCCTCCGGCGTACCGTCGACGATCGTCACCGTCGGCCTCGTGCGCGCCGCGATCGAGGCGCGCTCGGGACCCCCGAGGCGGAGGTTGACGCCACTCGTCACCGCCCCGAGACGCATGGCCGCCTGGTATGCCACGGCGTAGTCCACCGAGGAAGGAAGGTGGAGGGCGACAACGTCGCCGCGGCCGACTCCGCGCTCCGCCAGTGCCGAAGCCACGCCGTCGGCGGCACGGTCCCAGGCGCCGAAGGTCAGCCGGCGCCGGCCGTCGCTACCGGCCGTGACGACCCCGGGTGCACCGGGTGCGTCCTGTTCGACGTAGGCCTCGGTGTCCGCATGCT
>DASRBM010000022.1:0-5400 GCA_035653635.1 Acidimicrobiales bacterium
CCTACCGCGTGGCCACCGGCGCCGGCGGAGGCCTGCGGTCGCGCATCGCCACCGTGGTGGTGGAGCGTCTCGGCGACATCCGGGCCGTGGTGGAGCGCCGCTGGGGTGATGAGGCCTGGCAGCAGCTGCTCGCTTCAGCGGCTCCGTCGCTGCGGTCGGTGGCGCCGCACCTCATGAAGCTGAAGGCCGCCGCCACGACGGCGTAGTCGGGGCCTCGGCCTCGGCACACCTGCGGGCCTGCCGGACGGTCGGCCCGCACCTGACTGTCACAATGGCGGCCCATGGGCAGCCCCTTCCTCGAGGACACCGCCGTCGAGGCGGTGGCACCGGGCCGGTACCGGGCCGAGCTGCCCGACCGATGGAACCTTCGCCCCCTTCCCCAGGGCGGTGTCATCACGGCGGTGGCCCTGCGGGCAATGGCCCAGGAGCTCGCCGATCCCGGGCAGAAGCTCCGCACGCTCCATACGACGTTCGTGGCCCAGGTCGCAGACGGGCCGCTCGAGGTGGCGGTCGAGACGCTGCGCCGGGGGCGGTCGATGTCGCACCTGCGGGCCGACGTCCGCAACCCCGGCACCGAGCACGGTCATCTGACCACCGCCGTGTTCGGCCGGTCCCGTCAGGGCTTCGATTTCGTCGACCTCGAACCCCCGACGGAGATCCCTCCTCCCGACGCGTGCCCCAGCTTCCGCACCCCGCCCCCGGACGAGTTCGCCGCCGCCTGGGCGCCCATGCCGTTCTGGGAACAGGTCGAGGGCCGATCGGCGCTCGGACACGCGCCGTGGGACGACTTCGAACCGGACCGGGCCGAAAGGGTGATGTGGTACCACTTCGACGAGCCGCCGATGCTCGCGGACGGCACCCTCGACCCCTACGCCCTGGTGGTGCTGGTCGACTCCATGCCCGGCGCCGTCGCCGAGAAGCTCGGGCCCGGTCCCCGGGTGTGGTTCGCCCCGAGTGTCGATCTGACCGTGCACGTGCTCGAGGAGTGCCGGTCGCCGTGGGTGCTCGCCCACAACCGTGCCCGTCACGCCGGCGACGGCTATGCATCGGCCGACATGGCCCTGTGGGACTGCGGCGAGGACGGCCGGGGCGCGCCGCGCCTCGTGGCCTACGGCACCCAGGTCTTCCTCTTCACGTTCCTCGAGTGAGGACCCGCGCCACCGCCGTCAGCTGAGCGGTTCGGGCCGGGCCGTGAGCTCGTGCTCGAGATGGCTGGTGTCGTTGAAGCGGCGCAGCACCCACTCGTCCCCGTTCACCACGACATGGGAGATCGAGGCGTTGTCGGCACCGAGGAAGGCGAAGGGACGGGCGCCGGTGGCGAGCGAGAGGATCTCGCCGATGACGCCGCCGTGGGTGAACACCGCCACCCGCTCGTCGGGGTGGGCGACCGCGATGCGTTCCACGGCGGCACGTACCCGCTTCGAGAAGGCCGAGCGCGGCTCGGCGTTGGGGATGACGTCGAAGCGTTGCTCGCGGGCCATGGCGAGGGCGATCGGGTCGCCCTCGAGCACCTTCTGCCGGTAGACGCCGCCCTCCCAGTCGCCGAGGTGCACCTCGCGCAGGTCGCGCTCGACCCGTGGCTCCAGGCCGAGTTGCGCGGTCAGGGCGGCAGCCGTCTGGACCGTGCGGCGCAGCGTCGTGACGTAGACGGCATCGATCGCCTCGCCCCCGAGGCGCTCGCACACACGCGACGCCTGCTCTTCCCCTTCCGGCGACAAGGCCGGATCACCTTGGCCGTCCACCAACGGGAAGGACGCGTTCTCCCGGGCCGGCTCGGACTCCCCGTGGCGCACGAGGATGAGCTCGCACGAAGCCGGCGGGCGGACGAAGCGGAGCTGGCGGAAGGTCCTGTTCGAAGCCACGGGAGCCGAGCATACGAGGGGGCCCGTATCGGGACGTCGGTCCACCTGTCAGCCGTGTCCACAACCTGGAGGGCCAGAACAGCTAGTGAACAGGGTGAATCGACGGTTGCCGGCCCCCACCCGGGGGGAATGCAGCAACCCGTGCTCTTCGGGTTCTTCGTCGTCTGCTCGGTCGAGCTCGGCCTGGCCACGCTTCTGCTCGTGCTGCTCGGCGACCGGGTGCGTCTCGCCTCGCCGCTGTTCGGCGCGGTGCTCTCGATCGCGGCGGCCCTCGCCGCCGGGGAGGTCGTCACTTACGTGTGGACGATCTCCTCGGGGCCGATCGAGGCGGCCGAGGTGCTCGTCGCCGTCATCGGCACCGCCGTGTCGTTCCTGCGTCCGCGCTGGAACCCCGTGGGTCAGCTCTTCTTCGCCTCGTTCCTCGGCGCCGCCCTGTCGTATCTGGCCTTCGCCGCCGACGTCACCTTCGCCGGGCACCTGTCGTTCATCGGCGCCGTCGCGTCGTTCCTCCTCCTCACCCTCGAGTGCATGGCCCTCGTCCTCGCCACCTCGTTCGCCTTCGAGACCTGCGACGTGTTGTGCCGCGTCCGCCACGACCGCAGTTTCCCGATCCCCGATCCGACCTACACCCCCATGGTCTCGCTCCACATCGCGGCGTACAACGAGCCGCCGGACATGCTGATCGAGACGATCCGCTCAGCCGAGGCGATCGACTACCCGAACTTCGAGATCGTCGTAGTCGACAACAACACGAAGGACGAGGCCGTGTGGCGCCCCGTGGAGGAGTACTGCCGCGACCGCCCGAACGTCCGATTCGTCCACGTCGACCCCTGGCCGGGCTACAAGTCGGGGGCGCTCAACATGGCGCTGGAGCGCCACTGCGATCCCCGGGCCGACATCGTCGGGGTCATCGACGCCGACTATCTGGTGGATCCGGACTACCTCCGCGCCACGGTCGGGTACTTCGCCGACCCCGAGGTCGCCTTCGTCCAGACCCCGCAGGACTACCGCGACTACGAGGGCAGCGCCTACTTCACCGCCTGCTACGACGCCTACCGCTACTTCTTCGCCACGGCCATGCCGTCGCGCAACGAGCGGAACTCGATCATCTTCGCCGGCACCATGGGCCTTCTCCGGCGGACCCTGCTCCAGCGCATCGGCGGCTGGGACGAGTGGTGCATCACCGAGGACGCGGAGACGTCGCTGCGCCTCCTCAAAGCCGGCTACAGCGGCATGTACGTTGCCCGCAGCTTCGGCCGCGGCGTCATGCCCCTCACCTTCTCGTCGCTCAAGAGCCAGCGCTTCCGGTGGTGCTTCGGCGGCATGCAGATCCTGCGGCGCCACTGGCGCAGCCTCATGCCCTGGGACCGCGCCCCCGACAACCGTCTCAGCGTCGGGCAGCGGCTCGACTACCTGTTCGGCGGGCTGCAGTGGCTCAACGACCTCGTCTACCTCGGTTTCACCGTCGTCCTCCTCGCCGTGAGCGCCCTCCTTCTGGCCGGCCAGACCGTCGCCATCAGGCCTCTCGTCGGCCCGACGGTGATGCTGCCGGCGGCGCTGCTCGTGTCCGGTCTGCTCCGGGCCATGTGGGCCCTTCGCAAGCGGACCCACATCACCGTCGCCCGCGCCCTGCTCGCGTTCGCGAACTGGCTGTCGCTGTCGTGGACGGTGGCCCGCGCCTGCATCCAGGGGCTCGTGCGCTCCGAGGGCGTCTTCCTGCGCACGCCGAAGACCGGCGGCGCCCACCGGCTGCGGGCCGCCCTGCGCGCGGCGGGCCCCGAGACGCTCCTCGGCGCCCTTCTGTGGGGCTGCGCCGGTGCCCTGGCCGTCGTGGCCCGGCCCACGGCGCTGCTCGTGGGGCTCGTGGCGTGGCAAGGGGTCGTGTACTGGTCGTCGCCGCTCATGTCCTGGCTGAGCCAGCGCGCCCATCTCACGCCCGAGCTCGAACAGCGTCGGCGGACGGAAGACCTTCGCGAGCGGCTCGTGATGGTGCTGAAGCCGGCCGCGGTGGCGAGCTCGGTGGTCCTCGGGAGCGCGGGCGTCGCCTTCGCCGCCGTGCTCGTCTTCGGGGCCAGCCATGCCGGACGCCCGACCAATCCCTTCGTCGTCCCCCCCAGGCCGAGCACGGACCGCGGCCCGTGGGGCGGCGTCCTGAGCCCGGTGCGCCCCGCCACCGCGTCGACCACGCACGTGCCCACCACGACGACGGCGCCATCGGCGAGCACCACGACCACCGTGACGGGTACGACGAGCACGTCGACCACTGCCCCCTCCGCCACCACGACGACGACGACCACGACCACGACGACGTCCACCACCACGACATCCACCACCACGACGACGGCGCCCGCCGGCTGATCGGAGGACGGTCGGCCGGCGCGCCGCGGCACGGGGCGCAACGAGAAACCCCCACCTTTCGGTGGGGGCTCTCGATGGGGATGTGAAGTGTGGATGTGTCGTTCTGGGACGTTCGTCCCGGTAGAGGTATCGGCCGCCGGGCGTGTCCAATGGAGGGTGCAGGTCCCCAACATCGTCCCAACTCGACTGCTCACCGCGGTCGTCCGCCGGGCTTGCCCTTGCGGTAGGAAAGCGTCCCTGGACGGCGCCCTCGACGGGCCAACGGACGAACCGGTGAGGAGGCGGGCATGGAATTCGACGAGCTGAAGGTCACCCGGTACGAGGTGGCCGACGCCATCGCCACCATCACCCTGCACCGCCCCGACCGGCTCAACGCCTGGACCGGGCGCATGCACAGCGAGTACCGGGCGCTCCTGGAGCGGGCGGTGGCCGATCCCGGTGTCCGCGTCGTGGTCGTGACCGGCGCCGGCCGGGGCTTCTGTGCGGGAGCCGACAGCCGGGCCCTGGAGGGCCACGTCGACAAGGGGGGCTACGACCCCGGCACCGGGCCCGATCTGGCCAACCCGGGCTTCGGTGTGCGTCCCGAGTTCGACGCCGACTTCGCCTACCACTTCGGTATCCCGAAACCCGTCGTCGCCGCCGTCAACGGGCCGGCAGCGGGCGTCGGGTTCGTCCTCGCCTGCTACTGCGACCTCCGCTTCGCGGCCGCCGGCGCCAAGCTCACGACGTCACACGGACGGCTCGGCCTGCCCGCCGAGTACGGGTTGTCGTGGCTGCTCCCCCGCCTCGTGGGCCTCACCCGGGCGGCCGACCTGCTCCTGTCGAGCCGGGTCCTGCTCGCCGAGGAGGCCGCTGCCATCGGGCTCGTCAACGCCGTCTTCCCGCCCGACGACCTCATGGCCGAGGTGCGGCGCTACTGCGCCGTGCTGGCCACCGAGGTGTCGCCGGCGTCGCTGGCGGCGACCAAGCACCAGCTGTACACCGACCTCCACCGCGACGTGGCCACCGCCGTCCGCGATGCCGACGTCCGCCTGCGCTCCATGATGACCGAGCCCGATTTCTCCGAAGGCGTCGCCGCGCTGACCGAGCGCCGGGTGCCCCGCTTCGCCGACCCGACGTAGTGTGGCGCACTGCCGTCGCGGACCGCGCCGGCACCAGAGGCCGACAAAGGCACCGACAG
>DASRBM010000023.1:0-5203 GCA_035653635.1 Acidimicrobiales bacterium
CGGGGCCACCTACCGCAGCCGGTCGATCTCCTTCGTCGCCGTGGAGGAGTACACGGCGACCCTGTCGGCCACAGCACCGGCGGGGTTCCCCGCACTCGACGCGCCGAGCCCGATGGTGGCGGGTCTGCTGCGCCGCTACGACGGCGGCAACGCGGCGACGTTCCCCTTCGTCGACGTCGGCAACCGGGTGTTCTTCGTGGGGGCGACGGGAACCGTGTCGCCGCAGGTCCTGCAGGGGCTGTCGATGGCGGCGGTGGCCGACGACCTGTCGACGCCGGGCACTCCCCAGGCCGACGTGGTCCTCGGCGAGGCCGACGCCATCACGGCCGCCATCTGCGCCATGACGGGCGACACGCCGGCCGCGGTGTGCACGAGCACCGGGGTGCAGGCGGCGGGCGCCCGCATCGGGGTGCGCTGACCGGTCCGGCCACCGAGGGCCCGACCGGCGACCCGGTCAGCCCGCCCGGCGCTCGGCCAGCTGCTTGCGCTCGGTTTCGTTGAGGCCGCCCCAGATGCCGTGCGGCTCCCGGATGCGGATGGCGTACTCGAGGCAATCGGCCCGCACGACGCAGGTCTTGCAGATCGCCTTGGCCCTGCTCTCGCGGGCCACCTTCTCTTCCTTGCGCTCGGCATGGGTGGGCGGGAAGAACACCGCTGCCTGCGGCCCCTTGCAGGCCGCCCGACCCTGCCAAGCCTCCCCCAACGTGCGTGTCGCCAACTCCCCCTCCTGCCGTATGTTGGCGACGCTACCTTCTGCCCTATACCCCGACAAGGGCTCTGAGCAGGTATTTCCCCGACGGCTGCGAGGGCCACGGAGCGCAGGCGGGGAGCCACGCCGGGCAGGCCGGGGCGGCGTCCCGGGCGCTGCACGCAGCACGGATACGCTCGGTCCGAGCCATGGACGTCGCCTCGTTCAGCCGGCAGAGCCGGGTCCTCGTGGTCGCCGGCAAGGGCGGAGTGGGCAAGACGACCATCACCGCGGCGCTGGCCCGCATGGCCTGTCATGCCGGGCTGTCGGTGCTCGTGGTGGAGCTCGAGGGCAAGCCCGGCGTCCCGGCCGCCTTCGGCCGCGAGGGCTCGCTCGACTACGAGGAGACGGTGCTGGCCGACGGGTCCGGCAGCGTCCGGGCGAGGCGCATCACCCCGGACGACGCGTTGCTCGAGTACCTCGCCGACCACGGCATGAAGCGCATCTCGAAGCGCCTGGTGTCATCGGGCGCCCTCGACGTGGTGGCCACGGCCATCCCCGGCATCCGCGACATCCTCGTCCTCGGCAAGGTCAAGTCCCTCGAGCGTGAGGGGGTGGCCGACCTGATCCTTGTGGACGCGCCGGCCACCGGCCATGCCATGACCTTCCTGTCGTCGGCCCAGGGGCTGCTCGACGCGGCCCGCGGCGGGCCGGTGCGCAGCCAGGCGCAGGACGTCGTGGAGCTGCTGTCGGACCCGGCCCGCTGCCAGGTGGCGCTCGTCACCCTGCCGGAGGAGATGCCGGTCAACGAGGTGGTGGAGGCGGCCTACGCGCTCGAGGACCGCATCGGCATCACCCTCGGTCCGGTGATCGTCAACGCGTGCCTGCCCGACGAGCCGGCGCTCGCCACCTCCGCCGCCATCGCCGCCCAGCAGACCGGGGTGACCCTCGACGACGCCGCGCAGCGCGCCCTCGACGCGGCAGCGGCGTTCCGGGCGCATCGGTTCGCGCTCCAGGAGCAGCAGCTGACCCGGTTGCGCGACGAGCTCCCGCTCCCCCAGCTGCGCACCCGGGTGCTCTTCACGGACACGGTCGGGCCCGATGAGCTCGAGCTCCTGTCCGGGGACCTGACGGCAGGGGTGGAGCAGCTGCAGGAGTACGCCCCGCGCCCAGCAGCGGCGCGACGCGACAGCGCGGCGGGGCCGACGTGACGACCGCGTTGGTGCCGCTCGTCACCGAGCGCAGCATCGTGATCTGCGCCGGCTCGGGGGGTGTCGGCAAAACGACCGTGTCGGCCGCGTTCGCCGTGGAGGCGGCACGTCGGGGACGGCGCACGTGCGTCGTCACCATCGACCCGGCCAAGCGGCTGGCCGACGCCCTTGGGCTGCAGGCGCTCGGCAACGTGGCCCATCGCATCGAGGGACCGTGGCCCGGTGAGCTGTCGGCCGTCATGCTCGACCCGAAGAGCACGTTCGACGACCTGGTGCGGCGCTACGCGGCGTCGCCCGAACAAGCCGAGGGCATCCTCCACAACCGCCTCTACCGCAACCTGACCGGGGCGCTGTCGGGGACGCAGGAGTACATGGCCATGGAGAAGCTGTACGAGCTGGCCGAAGGGGGCGAGTACGACCTCATCGTGGTGGACACCCCGCCCACCCGCAACGCCCTCGACTTCCTCGACGCGCCGCGGCGCCTGACGAGGTTCCTCGGCCACCGCCTGTTCCAGCTGCTGCTCATGCCGACGCGCGCCTACCTGCGGGCCGTGTCCGTCGCCACCCAGGCGCTGCTGCGCACCATCTCGAAGGTTGCGGGTGCGGAGATCGTCCAGGACGCGGTCACGTTCTTCCAGGCCTTCGAGGGGATGGAGGAGGGATTCCGCACCCGGGCCGAGCACATGCGGACGCTGCTCGGCCGGTCGAGCACGGCGTTCGTCCTCGTGACCTCCCCGCGGGCCGACACCGTCGAGGAGGCGGGTTGGTTCGCCTCCAAGCTGCAAGAGTCGAACCTGGCCGTGGAGGGACTCGTCGTGAACCGCATGCACCCGGGGTTCGACGGGCCGGCGTCGCTGCCCGAGGCGCCGGCCGGTTCTGCGCTCGCCGCGCTCGTGGCCAACCTGCGCGACTACCGGGCGCTCAACGACAGGGAGGAGGCGGCCTTCTCCGGGCTCGTCACCCAGGTGGCGCCCTCGCCCGTGGCCCGTGTGCCACTGCTCGACGTCGACGTCACCGACGTGGAGGGGCTCGCCCTGGTGGCCGACCACGTCTTCGGCCACGCCGCCTCGCCGGTGGTGGGCGGCTCCGGCCCCGCGTTAGCCTGACTGCCGTGCGAAAAGTGATCGTGGCCAGCGACGCCCCCTTCCTGCGGGCGGAGGTGGCGGCCGTGATCGGGGATCCCGACACCGACATCATCGAGATCCGTTCCGGGGCCGAGGTGCGCGAGGCGGTGGCCGAGCACAACCCGGACCTGGTCGTGGTCGACCTGCAGATGGACAGCATGGGGGCCATGGCCGTCTGCCTCGATCTGCGGCTCGAGGAGTCCTACGGCAACCTGCCTCCGGTGGCCGTGCTGATGCTCCTCGACCGCCGGGCCGACGTCTTCCTGGCAAAGCGGTCGGGCGCCGAGGGTTGGCTGGTGAAGCCGCTCGACCCGATCCGGTTGCGGCGGGCCACGGCCGCGCTGCTGGCGGGCGAGACGTACCACGACGAGTCGTTCATGCCGGTGCCCGTGTTGAGCGGGCGGCCGGCCGCCGGCACCTGACGCCGGCACCCGTGTTCCGCCGTCACCGCTCCGCCGAAGACCGCCCGCCACATCCGCGGTCCTCGTCGGCCGCGGACGGCGCCGGCGAGGACCAGGAGCAGCTGATCCTGGCCGCCCTGGCCGATCTGCGCGACACCACCGTCCGCGAGGTGATGACTCCGAGGGTCGACGTGGTGGGCCTGTCGATCCCGGTGCGGGCCGAGGACGTGGCCCGGGCGGTGCGCGAGTCCGGCCACAGCGCCTTCCCCGTCTACGACGACGACCTCGACAACCTGGTGGGCGTGCTCTACGTGAACGACCTCTTCCGCGCCGGATGGGAGCTCGGCCGCAACGGCGGCCAGCCCGCGCCGGAACGTCCCTCGCCACTCGAGATCTCTCGGCGCCTCCGCCAGCCGCTGCTCGTGCCGGAGTCGCGTCTCGTGCTCGAGGTACTGGCCGACATGCGCCGCGACCGCCGCGCCTTCGCCGTGGTGATGGACGAGTACGGGGGCATGGCCGGCGTGCTCACGGTGAAGGATCTGCTGTCCGCCCTCGTCGGCGACCTGCACGACGAGATGGACGAGGCCGAGGAGCCCGACATCATCCGCGTCGACCGCGACCGCTGGCTCGTCGACGGGGGGATCGGTCTCGACGAGCTCGGCGACAAGCTCGGCCTGGAGCTCCCCGAGGGGGAGTACGTGACGCTCGGGGGCTACCTGTTCGACGCTCTCGGCCACATCCCCGAGGAGGGCGAGAGCCACGAGGTGGCGGGCTGGGCCATGAAGGTCGCCGAGATGGACCGTCGCCGCATCGCCAAGGTCGTGGTCATGCAGCTGCAGCCGAGCACCGAAGACGCCTGAGCGGACCCCGGCGCCGTGTCGCCACCGGCGCCCTCAGGCCGGCCAGACGCCCGTCGCCTGCTCGAAGCCGGTGGCGCTGGCCCGATCGAGCGCCGCTTTCACCAGCCCGAACACCGCACCTTGGAGCGCGGCCGCCACGAGCACCTCGCCCCAGCGTCGGTTGCGATCGGTCGCCTCGGGGGTGTCCTCGTCACCGGCGACGAGCATCCACAGGGTCTTGAAGAGCGAGCCGGCGACGGCCGCGCCCAGCGCGCTGACGGCGATGCTCACGGGCTTGAAGAGGATCTTGGCCACGGCCCGCGCCTACCCGGCCGCCCGTCGGCCCTAACCGTGGTGCGGCGGGTCCGGCGCCACCCGGAGATCAGCCGACGGCGGGCAGGACCACGGCGCAGCGCACGCGGTGCTGATCGGTGGGATCGAGGGCCCGCAGCACGTCCTGAGCGGCGACGGGGTCGGAGACGATCGACAGGTGGTCGGCCGAGTCGGTCGGGCACTGTCGCTGCACGAGGAAGTTGTGGGCGTTGCCGCAGGCGGGATCGATGAAGTCGCTCGTGGGGGGCCGCACCAGCTCGTCGAAGGACGTGGCGATGGAGGTGTACTGCACCCCGTCGACCGAGGCGCCGTCGGCCGCGCAGCTCGGCGCCGCGCCGGGCGCGTTCGGGTTGTCGATCGCCTCGATGAACGGCGAGCTCGGGAAGAACTCGAAGCACGACGTGCAGTACTGCGCCATCTGGGCGCTGAACTGCTGCGAGTACCCGTAGGCCTCGCCTGCGGTGTAGAGGGCGTCGAGCCCCCAGAAGCTCGTGCCGTGGAGGACGCCGCTCATCGCCACGGAGCGGGCGACGTAGCGGTAGCCGCCGTCGAACTTGATGTAGTAGTCGGGCATGGTGCCGCCCTCGGAGTGGCCGACGATGTCGAC
>DASRBM010000024.1:0-2676 GCA_035653635.1 Acidimicrobiales bacterium
AAGATCGTCCTGACCTCGGACGAGGTGCTCGACCTGGAGTCCCTTCCGGCCTCGGTCGCCGTCATCGGCGGTGGGGCCATCGGCTGCGAATTCGCCTCCATGTTCTCCGACCTCGGCACCCAGGTCACGGTGCTCGAGGCACTGCCCAGCCTTCTGACGGGCTGTGACGAGGACGTCGTCAATGTCGTCGCCCGTTCCTTCCGCAAGCGGGGCATTGCCGTGCACACCGGCGTCCAGGTGACGGGCCACTCCCCGTCGGGCAGCGGCACGACGGTGAGCTTCGGCGACGGACAGAGCGTGACGGTCGACGCCGTCGTCCTATCGGTCGGCCGTCGTCCTCTCAGCGAGGGCCTGCTGGCCGACGGCACCGGCGTCACCGTCGACGGGCGTGGGTTCGTGGTCGTGGACGAGTACATGCAGACATCGGTGGACGGCGTGTACGCCGTGGGTGACCTCGTGAACACCCCCCAGCTGGCCCACGTCGGCTTCGCCGAGGCCGTCGTGGTCGTGAAGGCGATCCTCGGCGAGGACGTCGTCCCCGTCGACTACTCGCGGGTGCCGTGGTGCATCTACTGCCATCCCGAGGTGGCCTTCGCCGGACTGACCGAGCGCGCCGCCCGCGACGCCGGTCTCGACGTCGTGGTGAAGAAAGACCCCTTCGGAGGCAACAGCCGCGCCCGCATCGTCGGCGAGACGGACGGCCTGGTGAAGGTGGTGGCCGAGCGCCTCCCCGACGGTTCGGCAGGACGCATCCTCGGCGTCCACATGGTCGGTCCGTGGGTCACCGAGCAGCTCGGAGCGGGGTATCTGGCGGTCAACTGGGAGGCGACGCCGGAGGAAGTGGGCCAGTTCATCCAGCCACACCCGACGCTGTCGGAGGCCTTCGGCGAGACGGTGCTGGCGCTGACCGGCAGGGGGTTGCACGTTGCCTGACGTGGTCATGCCACAGCTCGGAGAAACGGTGACCGAGGGCACGGTCACCAAGTGGCTCAAGGCGGTCGGGGACAGCGTCGAGCGGGACGAGCCGCTCTTCGAGGTCTCCACCGACAAGGTCGACTCGGAGGTCCCGGCTCCTGCCGCCGGTGTCCTCGAGCGCATCATCGTGCAGGAGGGCGAAACGGTGGACGTCGGCACGGTGCTCGCCGTGCTGTCCGGTGATGCAGCTGCAAGCGTCGACTCGCCGACCGCTCGCGCGGCCGCCGCTCCGCCACCGTCCGAGCCGGCTGCCCACGGCGAGCCCCCCGCTCCCGCGGTCGAGGCCGCTGCCGCTCCGGCTGCGCCGTCCGCTCGGTCGCAGGCCCCGTCTGCACCGGCGGCCGCGGCACCTTCGACTCCTGCGCCCGCCTCGGCCGCGCCCGCCTCGGCCGCGCCCTCGCAGGCACCCGGGCAACCGGCGTCTGCCCCGGCTGCGCCGCCATCGGAGGGCCCGGCCGCGGCACCCCCCGGGGTGGACGGCACAGGGCGCGGAAGCAAGATCCTTTCTCCGGTCGTGCGCAGGCTCATCGACGAGAACGGCATCGACCCTGCCCAGGTGCGAGGCACGGGGCTCGGCGGGCGCATCACCCGGGCGGACGTCCTCGCAGTGATCGACACCCGGCGGGCGGGCGGCTCGCCCGCGGGCGCCACCCCGGCACGAGCGGCACCCGCCGGCGCCCCTGCCGGAGCGTCGGCGTCCGGCGGATCTGTCCCGGCGCCGACCACGGGTCAGGGATGGGCCGGCACCGACGAAGTCATCCCGTTCACCAACATCCGCCGGCGGACGGCCGAGCACATGGTCCGCTCCAAGGCGACTTCGCCGCACACGCTGGTCGTCGTCGAGGCCGACTACGAGAACGTGGAACGGGTGCGGCGGGCCCAGGGGGCCGCGTTCCGCGAGGAGGAGGGCTTCGCCCTCACGTACCTGCCCTTCGTGGCCCGCGCCACCGTCGAGGCACTGCGGGAGTGGCCCAATCTCAACGCCTCGGTGGGCGAGGACGCCCTCGTGGTCCATCACCGTGTGAATCTCGGCATCGCCGTCGACCTCGACCACCAGGGCCTGATCGTTCCCGTGGTGCCGAGGGCAGAGGAGCTCACCCTGCGAGGGATCGCCCGGCGCATCCGGGAACTCGCAGACCGGGCGCGTCAGAAGAAGCTCAGTGCCGACGACATCTCCGGGGGCACGTTCTCCATCACCAACGCGGGGCCTTTCGGCACCTTCCTGACCTCGCCGATCATCAACCAGCCGCAGGTCGCCATCCTGTCGACCGACGGCGTGAAGCGCCGGCCCACCGTGGTCACGCATCCCGACGGCACGGAGGCGATCGCCATCCACTCGATGGGGCTGCTGTGTCTGGCGTGGGACCACCGGGCCGTCGACGGCGCCTATGCAGCCGCCTTCGTGGCCCGCGTGGCCGAGCTGCTGGCCACCCACGACTGGGCCGCCGAGCTGTAGGTCGGGGTGCTGCGGGTCCGCTGGCTCGGCCGAGTGCCGTTCGAGGACGCCCACGCGCTGCAGCGCGCCCTCCATGCGCACGGCACGGACGACCACCTGCTCCTCGTCGAGCACCCACACGTCGTCACGCTCGGCGTGCGCGCCCGTGAGGAGCACGTACTCGTGGACCCGGCGGATCACGGGGGCACTCTGGTCCACACCGATCGCGGCGGCGACGTCACCTACCACGGACCGGGGCAGTTGGT